>CALXGF010000049.1 GCA_944387735.1 uncultured Oscillospiraceae bacterium | reverse complement strand
GCTATTTCCTGGCCTGCCCCGGCTTTCCCGACTGTACCTTCACCAAGCCCATAGTCGTCGAGATGCCCGGCAAGTGCCCCAAGTGCGGCGGCCGTATTCTCAAGCGCACCTCCAAGAAGGGCTATGTATTTTATGCCTGCGAGCGGGGCACCGACTGCGGCTTCATCACCTGGGACGTACCCACCAAGGACTTCTGTCCCGCCTGCGGCAAGACCATGTTCAAGCACAGCGGCAGGGGCCCTCTCAAGTCCTTCTGCATAAACGAGGAATGTGTGAACTTTGTGCCTGAGGACAAACGGGTGTACAAGAAGAAAACTCCCCAGGAGAAGGCTGCAAAAACGGAGGCCGGCCAGGGAACTGAGCCGGAGTCTGAGGAGAAAAAATCCTCAGCCAAGAAGACAAGTTCCAGGAAGCCGGCAGGCGCAAAGAAGACAACAGCCGCAAAGAAAACTACAACAGCCAAGAAGACTGCCGGGGCAAAGAAAGCCGCCGCTGCAAAGGAAGAATAGATGATAGAAGTCACAGTTTTAGGCGCTGGTCTTGCCGGCAGCGAATGTGCCTGGCAGTTGGCCAGGCGGGGGATAAAGGTAAAGCTCTGGGAGATGAAGCCGGAGAAGATGAGCCCGGCCCATAGCTCTCCCTACTTCGGGGAGCTGGTGTGCTCCAACTCCCTGCGCAGCGACGAGCTCAGCAACGCCGTGGGCCTGCTTAAAGCGGAGATGCGCTCTCTGGGTTCCCTCATCATGGACAGCGCCGATAAAAACCGGGTGGCCGCCGGGGGAGCCCTGGCAGTGGATAGGGAGGGCTTTGCCCGCTATATAACTGAGCAGCTGGAGCAGAACGAGAACGTGGAGATAATCCGCCGGGAGGCTCTGGACATCCCGGAGGGTGAGGTGGTCATAGCTACCGGCCCTCTCAGCAGCGACGCCATAGCGGAAAAGATCGCCGCCCTCTGCCCGGACAGCGACCTGCATTTCTATGACGCCGTGGCCCCCATCGTCACCCTGGAGAGCGTGGATATGGACAGCGCCTTCTTTGCCTCCCGCTACGACAAGGGGACAGCAGATTATGTAAACTGCCCTATGGACAAGGAGGAGTATCTGACCTTTGTAAAGGAGTTGGTGAGTGCCAAGGAGGCCCCGGTCCACGGCTTTGACGACGGCGGGGTCTTTGAGGGCTGCATGCCTGTGGAGGTCATGGCCCGCCGGGGGGTGGATACCCTGCGCTACGGGCCCATGAAGCCGGTGGGCCTTATCGACCCACGCACCGGCAGGGAGAATTACGCCGTGGTGCAGCTTCGCCGGGACAATGCCGACGGCACCATATACAATATCGTGGGCTTTCAGACCCATCTCACCTGGGGCGAGCAGAAGCGGGTGTTCTCCATGATACCGGCTCTTAAGAATGCGGAGTTTGTCCGCTACGGAGTGATGCACCGAAATACATACCTGAACAGCCCTAAGCTGCTGGACCGGTACTACCGCCTGAAGTCGGAGCCCAGGATAAGCTTTGCCGGGCAGATGACGGGAGTGGAGGGATATGTGGAGTCCGCCGCCTCGGGCATGCTGGTGGGCATAGAGACTGCCGCCCGGCTGCTGGGCCTGGAGAGGGTGGACTTTCCCCAGGAGACTGCCATAGGGGCTCTGGGACTCTATATATCCGGCGGCAGCGTTGGGGACTTCCAGCCCATGAATATAAACTTCGGCATAATAAAGCCCCTGGAATACAGGGTCAAGGGCAAGCGAAACAAGAACACAGAGATATCCAAACGCTCACTGGATATAATTGAAAAGCTGAAAGACAGAGAGGTTTTAAAGCTATGAGGATAATAATAGACGCCATGAGCGGGGACAAGGCCCCGGAGGAGATCGTCAAGGGCGCAGTCATGGCCAGGCGGCAGCTGGGCGTGGAGCTGACTCTGGTGGGCAAAAAGGAAGTGGTGGAGTCCCTCCTGACTAAGGAAGGGTGCGCCGATATAGAGGTGGTGGACGCAAGGGACGTCATCACCATGGAAGACGACCCCAGCACCGCCACCAGGCGGAAGAAGGAGGCCTCCATGACCGTGGCTCTCAACCTGCTGAAAAACGGCGGGGGAGACGCTCTGGTGTCCGCCGGCAGCACCGGCGCATTGCTTACCGGAGCAACTCTCATAGTAAAACGGATAAACGGCATACGCCGGGCGGCGTTGTCTCCGGTTCTGCCTAACGGCGGGGCGGGGACTCTCCTCATTGATTCCGGCGCCAATGCGGAGTGTACTGCGGAATACCTGCTGCAATTTGCCTATATGGGCAGCTTTTACGCCAAGAAGATGATGGGCCTGGAAAAGCCCAGAGTGGGTCTGGCCAATGTGGGCACCGAGGACGGCAAGGGCGGAAGCTTGCAACATGAGGCTTTCCGGCTGCTGAAGGAGGCCGGAGAGGCCGGGCGCATCAATTTTATCGGAAACGTGGAGGGCAACAGCGTCTTTGCCGGGGACGTGGACGTTATAGTTGCCGACGGCTTTACCGGCAACCTGATGCTGAAGACTGCCGAGAGCATGATAAGATTCATGATGGGTAAGCTGAAGGAAGTGTTCTATAAGAGCACGAAGAACAAGCTGGCCGCCGCCGTAATAAAAGGCGATCTGGCGAAGATGAAGAAGATGCTGGACGTGAAGGAAGTGGGGGGCAC
>CALXGF010000048.1 GCA_944387735.1 uncultured Oscillospiraceae bacterium | reverse complement strand
CCTACGGAAAGACGGGAGTAAAGGGCTGTGATTTTGTTGTAATCATTCATGTGCATATCCTCCTGTGCGTCCATGTAGAGTTCCTTTACACTTAAGATTATGCACTCCAGCGGGCGCTGCCGTACTCCATGCCGTGCCGGTACTTCTTGGCGTTCTTGCTTTTGAGATACCGTAGGTCTTCCGCAGCAGGGAGGAGATGTCTCTGGCAAAGTTGGTGCGATTATCCACCATCGTCAACAGAATACCGTCGATTTGGAGCTTTGGGTTTATCTGCTTTTTTATCTTGCTCACAGTGGAAAGCAGCTGCTCCAGGCCCTTGGCAGGCAGATACTCTGCCTGGACCGGCACTATGATTCTGCCCGCAGCAGCCAGAGCATTGACCGTGAGCATACCCAGTGAGGGCTGGCAGTCAATCAGGATATGAGAATACTGTCCCTTCAGCGTGTCCAGGTACTGCCGCAGGATAGTCTCCCGGCTCATGGCGTTTACCAGAGAGACCTCCATGCCGGAGAGCTGGATGTCGGCGGGCATGAGATCAACGCCCTCCGGGTGGTGAAGGATGCCCTCGCTTGGACTCAGCGGCTCATCCAAAAGTATGCGGCCCATGGCATCAGCCAGGGTAAAGGGCAGCTTGTCCGGTTGAGGGTAACCCAGGCTGATTGTCAAACTGGCCTGCGGGTCTGCGTCTATAAGCAGCACCTTTTTCCCCGCCCTGGCAAGACCAATACCAAGATTAACACAGGTCGTCGTCTTGCCTACTCCTCCCTTTTGATTGGCTACTGCAATTATATTTGTAATCGTTTTTCTCCCTCCTTTTTAATCTACCTGAACATTGTGACGATAATGGCTATCACCAGCAGAATGAAAATGACCTGCAAGGCCCGGCGGTTGCTGTCCTTCATCCTCTCACCTCAGACTATGGCAAAGGAAAAGGTCAGCAGGTCGGTATATCTCCCCGCCGCCCTCGCCGGGTCCGCTGCAGCCTTTACTTCCCGGAGGAAGCCCCGGTACACCTCATCGGAACTCGCTTCCTCCAGCACCGCCGTCTTTCCGCTGCCGCCGGGGTCCACCTGCTCTCCCTTGTAGCTTAGCGCATATCCGGTGCAGTCCCCGGCTTCGGCCATCATCCTGTAGCCGCCCTCATAGTGCTTTCCGGCATTTACGCTGAGCCTCAGGCGGCTGTCCTCAGGTATAACCGAGCCTGTATCTATGCCTATCTGGGTGGTGCCTATTCGTGTTACCGGGTCTATGGCAATGTCGTCCCCGTCGGGTATCAGTACCACATAGCTTGGCACCAGCTCCCACTGGGCGTAGAGTGTCGTGTCCTCCGTGAAACTCACCGTCTCCCTGTCCCCATAGCTGGTGCCGCTACCATCGGCTTTGGTATTCCATCCGGTAAAGCTATACTTCTCCCTGGTAAAAGAGTTTTCCGGGAGCCGGGTGGCCACGCCGTATGTCACGGTCTCCGCCGCCATCTCCCCGCTGCCGCCGTTGGGGTCGAAGTTCAGGGTATAGCTCTCCGCCCTCCACTGGGCGTAGAGATTCATGTCCCCACCGGGCGTGACCGTCTCCCCGTCCCCGTAGCTTGTGCCGCTGCCGTCAGCCCTGGTGTTCCAGCCAGTGAAGGTGTAGCCCTCTCTGGTGAAACTGTTGGCCTCCAGCTTTCCGCTCTGGCCATAGGCTATGGTCTGGCTGCGACCCTCTCCGCTGCCGTCATTCTTGTAAAAGCTCACCACATGGTCGGCGTACTTCTGCCACTGGGCGTACAGGGTGGTGTTGCCGTAGAACGTAGCATAGCTCCCGTCACTGTAGCTTGTACCGTTGCCGTCGGCTCTGGTGTTCCAGCCGGTGAAGTAATAGCCCTCCCTGGTGAAGCTGTTATTGGGCAGCCTTGTGGGCTGGCCCTCCGTAACGGTCATACTGCCCATGCTGCCGCTGCCTCCGTTGGCATCAAAGCTCAGGCTATAGCTCTTCGGGGCCTCGGTCCATATAGCCTTTAAATACACCGGGCCATATATCTCCGACAGGTATCCCTCCAGGCCGCCCAGTGGAGGTAAGCCGCCTCCGCTATCCACCTCCCAGCCGCCGAAGACATAGCCCTCCTTCTCCGCCTGGGGCAGGCTGGACATGGGCACGCTGCCTCCGTCCTCTGCATAGGTGGGGTAGCCGCTGCCGACTATCCTGCCGCCGTCGGCGTTGTAGTTTATGGAGTGGTAGGGGGTAAAGGGTACATTGTTCTCGTAGTTTATGGTGCCCCACACCCAAAATCCCACATGGCTCACATAGTTGTAATCTATCTGCCAGGCTATGCCGGGGTTCTCTGCAAAGGTCTGGGACACCAGGCTCCTGGTGCGTCCGGAGGGGAATTGCAGGGCTATATCCACCGTGCCCTCTCTGGCATACACATACATGGGATAGCCCGTGCCGTCACCCAGGACCAGGCGCAGCTTGAAGTTATATTCCTTGTCCACCTCTATGGGGCCTGAGGGGCTCCACTTTGCCGTGACTATGGTATTTGGCGCATTCACTGCCGTTGTAGGCATGGTGCCGCCGGGCTGTGGGACCATGAACACAGAGTTCACCTGGCCCACAAAGCCCGCCGGTTCTCCGTTATTGCTCGCTGCATAGGCCCCGCTGGGGACGGCCGCCAACAGGCAGACGGCGCACAGCAGCCCCGCCAGATATTTTCGTATCCGCTTCATCTGTACCTCCTTCTAAAGTAATGCTCATAAAGGTTTCAGCGCCCGGTTCTCCGGGCGCTGAGTTTATTTACCTCACTGGATGTTTATTATCTTGAAGCTGAAGGTAAGGGTGTCGGTGTAGGTGCCTGCGGCCTTGGCGGTGCCAACCTTCACGCCTATGCTGCCGGTAAAGCCCTGGTACACCGCCTCAGAGTCCAGCGTCTCCAGGATGACGGAACCGGCAGCGGAGTTGGGGTTCTTCACCTCTCCCTTGTAGGACAGCACATAGTTGAGCATCTGGCCGCCGGTGCCGTTGAGCAGCCGGTAGCTCTTGCCTGAGTCGTCGTAGTGCTTGCCTGCGTTAACGCTCATCTGCAGGGCCTTGTCTCCGGGGATGACCGAGTCGGGCTTCACGCCGATGTCCATGTCCCCCTCCCCGGTGTCAGGGTCTACCTCCAAGTCGCCCCCGTCGGGGATAACTATGACATAGTTGGAGTCCACCACATAGCTCACCTCCATGTCCTGGGAGGCAGGGGTGGCGGCAAAGGCCGAGACGGACAGGGCCAGCATCATGGCCAGCACCAGGCTTACGGATATTATTTTCTTCATATATGAATTCCTCCTTAAATCATTCAACTATAAGTAT
>CALXGF010000047.1 GCA_944387735.1 uncultured Oscillospiraceae bacterium | reverse complement strand
AGCATCAAGGGCGGCATGGAGAACTGCCAGAAGGAGATGGACAAGGCCGTCAAGTGCGGTTACTGGAACCTCTTCCGCTTCAACCCCGACGCCGAGAAGCCCTTCACTCTGGACAGCAAGGCTCCCGTCGGCGGCTACCAGGAGTTCCTGATGAACGAGGCCCGTTACAGCCGTCTGACCCGTGAGTTCCCGGAGCGCGCAGACCGTCTGTTCGCCGCCTCCGAGGCCAACGCCAAGGCCCGCTACGAGCACCTGATGAAGCTGGTCTCCCTCTACGAGTGAGCCTTCAGCCTTTAGCTTCAAAAGCTAAAACAGTATAAAGTCACAAAACAGCATCGGGCTTTGCCCGGTGCTGTTTTCTATCTGTGAAGAAAACCGGAACCTCCGGTTTTTCCTGTTTACAGCCTACAGAGAGCCGGATATAATTTAAAGCGCCGGGCAAGGGAAATCTTTACAGGGATTTTACAATTTAAACCGGCTGAATTTAATAATAAGCCGTTATAATCCCCCCTGAGGAGGAGAGAAAAATGATTTTTTGTGTGGAAGACGACGACAGCATAAGAGAGCTGATGATATATGTCCTGATGTCCTCAGGATTCAAGGCGGCGGGATTTCCCGAGGCAGGCGGCCTGTGGGCTGCCCTGGAGGACACGAAACCTGAGCTGATACTGCTGGATATAATGCTCCCTGGGGAGGACGGCATATCCATATTGAAGAAGCTGCGCTCCAACCCCAAAACGGAGAGCATACCAATAATCATGGCCACTGCCAAGGGGGCCGAGTACGATAAAGTCCTGGGGCTGGATTCCGGTGCCGACGACTATCTGGTCAAGCCCTTCGGCATGATGGAAATGGTATCCCGTGTGAAGGCGGTACTGCGGCGCAGCCTGCCCAAAAGCGAGTCCATGCTTCTCAGCTGTGGAGGCATTCAGGTGGACAAGGCCCGGCACAATGTAAGCGCTGCCGGCCAGAGGGTGAATCTGACCTTGAAGGAGTATGAGCTGCTGTGCCTGTTCATGGAAAACCCCGGTCTGGTATTCACCAGGGACCAGCTGCTGCGCTCGGTGTGGGGCGCCGACTTCGTGGGGGAGAGCCGCACAGTGGACGTACACATAGGTACGCTCCGCACCAAGCTGGGAGAAGAAGGCAGGAGCATAGAGACGGTGCGGGGCGTAGGCTATAAGATGGAGCGGTCCCTATGACAAAACGGATTTTTCAATCCATCTGCATAGTTGCCGTGACGGTGCTTTTGGCCTCTCTGGCGCTGGTGATGGGGGTGCTGTACGACTACTTCTCCAGGGTACAGAGGGAGCAGCTCTCCGCCCAGGCGGACCTGGCGGCCAAAGGGGTAGCCGATTTGGGCCGGGACTATCTTATGGAGCTGGAGCTGGAGGGCTGCCGCATAAGCTGGATAGCAGCCGACGGCAGCGTGCTGTATGACAGCCAGGGGGACTCCTCCGCAATGGAGAACCATCTGGACCGGGAGGAGGTACAGGAGGCCCTGAAAACCGGCCGGGGTGAGAGCTCCCGCTATTCCGACACTCTCACGAAAAAACTGACTTATCAGGCCCGGCTGCTGCCCGACGGCACGGTGATACGCCTGGCCGTTTCCCAGTATACGGCCTGGGTCCTGCTCATGGGCGTGCTTCAGCCGCTGCTGGCGGTAGCCACGCTGGCGGCGCTGCTTAGCCTGCTGCTGGCCTACCGCCTGTCGGCAAAGCTGGTAAAGCCCCTGAACGAGGTGGATCTCAGCGATCCTCTGAAGAATGTGGAATACGAGGAACTGCGGCCCCTGCTCAGCCGCATAGACAGCCAGCACCGGCAGCTGAAGCGAGACCGGGAGGAGCTGGAGAAAAACGAGCAGATACGCAGGGAATTCACTGCAAACGTCTCCCATGAGCTGAAAACGCCCCTCCATTCCATCTCGGGCTATGCGGAGCTTTTGGCCAAGGGCATAGTACGGCCGGAGGACGTGCAGAAATTCAGCGGCAAAATCTACAGCGAAAGCCAGCGGATGAGCAGCCTGGTGGAAGACATCATAGAGCTGAGCCGCCTGGATACCGGGGCGGAGAACATGGTCAGAGAAGAGACGGACCTGTATCTCATTGCCCGCGCCGCCGCCGACAGCCTGGCAATGGCGGCAAAAGAGGCGGGGGTGGAGCTGAAGGTCAGCGGGGAGAGCGCAAAGATATACGGCGTGCCCCAGCTGCTCTACGGTATATGCTACAATCTCTGCGACAACGGAATCAAATATAACAGGGAAAAGGGCAAAGTAGAGATGAGCGTCCGTGCCCTTGACAGGGAGGTGGAGCTGAAAGTCAGCGACACCGGCATAGGCATCCCGGAGGAGAGCCGGGAGCGTATCTTCGAGCGATTTTACCGGGTGGACAAAAGCCGTTCCAAGGCGGTGGGAGGCACGGGCCTGGGCCTGTCCATAGTCAAGCACGCAGCGCTGATACACCGAGCAAGCATAGAGATGGACAGCGTTCCCGGCAGCGGCACCAGCTTTACCCTGCATTTTCCCAGGGATACCCAAGAAAGGAAATTCAATGACATATCAGGAGATAAAGAACAATAGAGCTATAAACACCTATATAAAGCGGGCGGATGAAAGCCTCGCCGCTCTGGGATATACGGAACACAGCTTTGCCCACGTGGGCCTGGTAGCGGAGAAGGCGGGCTATGTCCTGGAGACTCTGGGATATCCGGAGCGCACAGTGGAGCTGGCGAAGATAGCCGGCTATATGCATGACATCGGCAATCTGGTCAACCGGGTGGACCACAGCCAGAGCGGAGCTGTGATGGCCTTCCGGCTGCTGGACAATCTGGGCTTTGACCCGGAGGAGATATCCGTCATCGTATCCGCCATAGGCAACCACGACGAAGGCACCGGCGTGCCCGTGAGCCCGGTGGCGGCAGCTCTCATCCTGGCGGACAAGAGCGACGTGCGGCGCAATAGGGTGCGCAACCAGGACGAGTCCGGCTTTGACATCCATGACCGGGTGAACTACTCGGTGACCAAGTCGGAGCTGAAGATAAACGAGGCCCACAGCCTTATAAAGCTGAAGCTCTCCGTAGACACACGCTACGGCTCTGTGATGGACTATTTCGAGATATTCATGCAGCGCATGCTTCTGTGCCGTAAGGCGGCGGAGAAGCTGGGCCTGCAATTCAAACTGATGATAAACGAACAGCAGCTCATATGAGCCGGAACATTAAGGGCGGCCCCGAAACGGGCCGCCCCATTACTATATTAACACGTTTATTGCTCATCCAGCAGATGGTCCAAATCCAGGAAAGGCACAAAAAGGCCCCGCCTGTGCAGTTCCAGGACCTCCTGGGCAGAGGCCCGCATGCAGTCGCAGGTCTCCCCTTCCTGGAGCACCACATCCTCCAGGGAAAAGTCCTGGCGGAAGAGCCACACATCGCAGAAATAGCGGTCGCCCCGGTAGCTTTTCACTATCCGGCCCCGGTCCGGCTCCAGGCTCAGGCCGGTCTCCTCCTTTATCTCCCTGAGGCAGGCGCTGAGACTGTCGTCTCCCGCCCTGGCCGCCCCTCCGGGGCTCTCCCACATTCCGCCGTAGCCCTTGTTGGGGCTGCGCTTGGTGAGGAGAAAACGGCCGTCGCTGTCTTTTATCCATACATGGACCACCAGATGATATTCCTCCGGGCCCAGCTCTTTTCCTCGGAGGTGAAGTTTGCCGGTGGGCTGCCGGTCCTTGTCGTATATATCCCACAGCTCCCCGGCGGCGCTCCGGCGGTTCAGCCAGTGGTTTGCGTACAGAGCCAGCTTTTCCAGCTCCTCCCGGCTTTCCGCCTCCAGGACTACGGGCTGAGCAGGACCGAGGGAGTCAAGAAAGGCGTCCATCTCCTCCGGAGCCCCCAAACTCAGGCGGAGACCGGACCCGGTGGGCAGCAGCTCCAGCCCGTCTATAGAGCCGGACAGGGAGGCGGCCGGCCGGGCCTCCATAAATCTGAGCCCGTGGCTGCGGCAGAAATCTGCGGCCTGGGCTGCCGGTTCAGGCTCCCCCGGCAATTTTATTCCGAAAACAGGCATGATCCACGCTCCTTTGATATCTGCCGGGCCCGGACCCGGACAGAGACGGGGAATGTACCCCAGGCTCCGGACTTCCGGAGCCGTGTATGTAATGGTTGTATCAGCTCATTTACATTTTGTCAATATCTCAGGAAAAAACTGCATGAAAGGACCTGAAAAAATGCCGGGGCTTTTTGTTCCAAATTGCCCTTGACTTTATTTAATAAACTGCTAAAATAAGTAGCACGCTACCTAATTTAGTCTGAAGACGGAGAAACTCCGGAGGGCCTAAGGAGCGCAAAGAGGTGATTGATTGATGGAGCATGAACTGCCCTATGGGCTGAGATTCTCTCTGCTGGGCCGTTTTTTTAAGAAGCGGCTGAATGAAGAGCTGATGGAGAAGGAGCTTACCGGGGTGCAGTTGACGGTGCTGAAGGAGCTGGAGCGGCTGGAGAGCTCCGGAGCTGCGGAGGTCAATCAGCGGGATCTGGAAAAGATCAGCCATGTGACCCATCCCACCATGACGGAGATACTCAAGCGTCTGGAGCGCAAGGAGTTTATAAGCTGCAGGCGCAGCAGCGTGGACCGGCGTCACAAATGTATTTCCTCCACGGAAAAGTCCAGGCAGCTGAGGCAGGAACTGAGCGAGATAGACCAGGCGGTTCTGGCGGAACTGAGCCGGGGACTGAGCCGGCAGCAGGTTGATCAGCTGTGGGAGATAACAGATGTGATGCTGAAAAACGCCTTTGAATATTACGGGAAAGGAAGCGAGGAAGAAAGTGATAAAAACGCTTGTAAAAAGCCTTCGGGAATTTAAAACCCCCACCCTGTTGTCTCTGCTTTTGGTGATGGGCGAGGTATTTTTCGAAGTGCTCATACCCTTTGACACCGCCGACCTGGTCAACGGCATAAAAGCCGGTGAGCCCATGGCGGATGTGGTAAGGACCGGGCTTGGGCTTCTGGCCATGGCCCTGGCCTCCCTTGCTTGCGGAGGACTGGCCGCCTTTACCAGCGCCAGAGCCTCGGCAGGATTTGCAAGAAATCTGCGCCGGGACATATTCACCAGGGTACAGGGCTTCTCTTTTGAGAATATAGATAAGTTCTCCACCGCCTCCCTGGTGACCAGAATGACCACCGACGTCACCAACGTGCAGATGGCCTTTATGATGGTAATACGTATAGCGGTGAGAGCGCCGCTTATGTTCACCTTCTCTATAGTAATGGCCTACATTATGGGCGGCAGCCTGGCCACCACCTTTGTAATTGTGGTGCCGGTGCTTATCTTCGGCCTTTTGATGGTTGCCCGGAAGGCCATGCCCGCTTTCAGAGCGGTCTTCAACAAGTACGATAAGCTGAACGAATCCATAGAGGAGAACGTGAGAGCCATGCGGGTGGTAAAGGGCTTCACCCGCGAGGAGTACGAGAAGAAGAAATTTGCCGCAGCCTCCGACAATATCTGCGCCGACTTTACCAAGGCCGAGCGCATAGTGGCTCTCAACGCCCCGCTGATGCAGCTGTGCGTGTACTTCAATATGGTGTTCATCCTGGCTCTGGGCTCAAAGCTTATAATCAGCTCCGGCGGAACCACTATAGACGTGGGCCAGATATCCGCAATGCTCACCTACGGCATGCAGATACTTATAAGCCTGATGATGATCTCCATGATCTATGTCATGCTCACCATGTCCGCCGAGTCCGCCAAGCGTATCTGCCAGGTACTGGTGGAGCAGAGCAGTCTCCACGACCCGGAGGAGCCGGTGATGGAAGTCCCCAACGGCTCCATTGACTTTGAGAACGTCAGCTTCAAATACTCCAAGAAGGCAAAGCGTGACGCTCTGGAGAAGATAAACCTGCATATAGACTCCGGTATGACCGTAGGCATATTGGGAGGAACCGGCTCCAGCAAATCTACTCTTGTCCAGCTTATCCCCCGCCTGTACGATGCGACAGAAGGCGTGGTGAAGGTGGGCGGCAGGGACGTAAGAGACTACGACCTGGAGGTACTGCGCAACGCAGTGGCCGTAGTGCTGCAGAAGAACCTGCTGTTCTCCGGCAGCATAAAGGATAATCTCCGCTGGGGCAACGAGGAAGCCACCGACGAAGAGATAAAAGAAGCCTGCCGCCTGTCCCAGGCCGACGAGTTTGTCAGCACCTTCCCCGAGGGCTACGACACCTGGATTGAGCAGGGGGGCACCAACGTATCCGGCGGCCAGAAGCAGAGACTGTGCATAGCCAGGGCCCTGCTGAAAAAGCCCAAGATCCTTATCCTGGACGACTCCACCAGCGCCGTGGACACCCGCACCGATGCCCTTATCCGGGCGGGCTTCAGGGCCTATATCCCGGAGACCACGAAGATAATCATTGCCCAGCGCATAGCCTCCGTTCAGGATGCCGACCTGATAATAGTCATGGACAATGGTCATATTGCGGATATGGGAGACCATGAGACCCTTATGAAGCAAAGCGAGATCTATCGGGAAACCTACTATCAGCAGAACAGGGGAGGTGAGGAGAATGAATAAGAAATTTGCCCAGGCCAATCTCAGCTCTCTCAAGGCCATAGTGAAAAAGTTCTTCGGCTATTATCCCGTTATGGCCCCGCTGACCATGCTGTGCATACTCTTCTCTTCCATAGTCTCCTCCATTCCCTCCCTCTTTGTCCAGAATATCCTGGCCGTGGTGGAGGAGTGGTATGTGAGCCGGGACTGGGCCGCCGCCAGCGCTGAGATAGTGCCCTATATAGTCCTGCTGGCGGTGCTGTATATCCTCTCCCTTATTTCCATTTTTACTTATACTCAGCTCATGGCCTATATGACCCAGGGCTTTCTAAGCAAGCTGAGGGAAGAGATATTCAACGGCATGCAGGATCTTCCCATCAAATATTTCGATACCCACCAGCACGGGGATATCATGAGCTATTACACCAACGACATTGATACTCTGCGTATGCTGGTGAGCCAGAGCATACCCACCTTCATCCAGTCGGGAGCCATAGTCCTGGTGGTGCTGGCCATCATGCTCTACTTCAGCTTCTGGATGACCCTGGTGCTGCTTCTGGGCGTGCTGGCCATGTTCCTGGTGGTAAAGAAGATAGGCGGCGGCAGCGCCAAATACTTTATGCGCCAGCAGCAGTCCGTGGCCAAGACCGAGGGCTTCATCCAGGAAATGATGAACGGCCAGAAGGTCATCAAGGTCTTCTGCCATGAAGAGGAGAGCATCAAGGACTTTGACAAGATAAACGACTCTCTGTTCCAGGACAGCCTCCGGGCCCACGCCTACGCCAACACCCTGGGGCCCATAATCGGTAACATCGGCAACATCCTCTATGTGGCCCTGGCCCTGGTGGGCGGCGTGTTCATTCTGGCGGGCATACCCAATGTGAGCATCTCCGGCAAGGCCTTCTCCATCAGCATCCTGGTGCCCTTCCTGAACATGGCAAAGCAGTTCACCGGCAACGTGAACACTCTCAGCCAGCAGATAAACTCCATAGTCATGGCCGGCGCCGGCGCAGCCCGACTGACGAAATTGATGGCCGAGGAGCCCGAGACCGACAACGGCTATGTGACCTTGGTGAACGTGGATGTTGCCCCGGACGGCGCCATGACCGAGACCGATAAGCGCACCGGACACTGGGCCTGGCGTCATCCTCACCAGGCCGACGGCACCGTCACCTACACCCCCCTTCGGGGCGACGTGCGCATGGTGAATGTGGACTTTGAGTATGAAGAGGGCAAGCCGGTGCTTCACGACGTGAGCGTGTATGCCGAGCCGGGCCAGAAGGTGGCCTTCGTGGGCGCCACCGGCGCAGGCAAGACAACCATTACCAACCTGATAAACCGCTTCTACGATATAGCCGACGGCAAGATACGCTATGACGGCATAAATATCAACAAAATAAAGAAGAAGGACCTGCGCCGCTCTCTGGGCCTGGTGCTTCAGGACACCTTCCTCTTTACCGGCACCGTAATGGACAATATCCGCTACGGCCGCCTGGACGCCACCGACGAGGAGTGCATCGCCGCAGCAAAGCTGGCGGGAGCCGACGACTTCATAAGCCGTCTGCCCGAGGGCTACGAGACCATGCTGGCAAACAACGGCTCCAATCTCAGCCAGGGCCAGCGGCAGCTGCTGGCCATAGCCAGGGCCGCTGTGGCCGATCCCCCGGTTATGATACTGGACGAGGCCACCTCCTCCATAGATACCCGCACCGAGGCCATAGTGCAGCGGGGCATGGATAAGCTGATGGAGGGCAGGACCGTCTTCGTCATTGCCCACCGCCTGTCCACGGTCATGAACAGCGACGTCATCATGGTGCTGGACCACGGCCGGATAATCGAGCGGGGCAGCCACGAAAAGCTCATAGAGGAAAAGGGCACCTACTACCGCCTGTACACCGGCGCCTTCGAACTGGAGTAAAAAGCGTAAGGGTAAAACTCAATACAAGAACAAAAAACACAGCGGCCGCCCGGCCGCTGTGTTTTTTGCTGTCATATGAGTCCCGGCAGAAAGTTCCCGGAGTCTGCAACAAATTTCCTCCCTTTCCCGTCCTTAATTATATACTTAAACGGAAAATCATGAAGAAAGGCAGGGAAAAAAGTGAAAAGGAAACTCATTGCGACAATGCTGGCCCTGGCGCTGCTCCTCACGGCCTGCGGAAAGAGCGGCGATGAGACGGCAGCGAAGCCTGAGAGGGAACAGGACGGCGGGGGAGAAAAGGCAGCAAGTCAAACAGTGACTATAGCCGAACCGAGAATACCCCAGGAGACGGTGCCGGGCTATAAGAGCACTGTGATAGAGCCTCCCCACTGGGCGGAGGAGCTGGGCTCCGGAGCGGTCATGGGTGACGTCTTTTATATCCTGGCGGAGACCGGGGAGGGCGCCCAGGCCGTTGCGGCCTATGACACCATAACGGAGCAATGGCAGAGATACGACCTGGATCACAGCCCGGTGTACTTCGCCCGGGTACAGAAATTCTCCGCCGCCGGCGGAGCTCTGTGGATCCTGCTCCGGGAGGGCTACGGCCCGGAGGACACGGAGCTCTACCAAGATAAGTATTACTGGCTGCTTCACTACGACCTGGAGACCGGGGAGCAGAGCTGCAACAAGCTGGAGTTCTGGCAGGAGGGGGAGCCCTACCTCTTCGCCCTCATAGCCCTGGACGGAGAGCGGGCCCTGCTGGGGGACGGAGAAAGCAGCTTCCTCATAGACAGCCGGGGGCAGCTGCTGGAGGAGATGGAACCCTTAACTATGGGCGAAGGCCTCCACGCCCGCATAGGGGACAGCCTCTATGTGAACACCCCTGAGGGCCTGGCCCCCTTGAATATTGACAGCCTGGAATACGGCCCGGCTCTGGGGGACATCCGGGACCGGGCGGTGTACAGCAGCAGCCTGGGGAACATTCTCACCGTCCAAGAGGAGAAGCTCTGCCGCTATGACCCGGCATCGGGAAGTATGGAGGAGCTCTTTGCCTGGACCGACGTAGCCCTGAGCTACAGCTATATGTACGGCTGGACGGGCATGGAAAACTCCAAGGGCGATATCTATCACCTCACCGACAGCCTCATAAAAGTGAGCCTGGAGCAGATACCCAAGAAGGACAGCCTGGCGCTGGCCTGCTTCGGGGACAGCAGCGATGACAGTACCGTCAATCCTTTTACAAGCTATGTATGCACCGATGCCCTGAAGGATGCCGTCATCCGCTTCAATAACAGCGACCCGGAGTACAGGATAGAGATAAGGCCGGTGGTGTATAACAGCGAGGAGGAGCGGGAGCTTATGCTCATAGAGCTTATAAACTCCGGAGACATAGACCTGATAGACACCAGCCTCCTGCCGGAGGGGGCGGTGGACGACGGGCTGCTGGTGGATCTGCTGCCCTATATAGACGCAGACCCCAATCTGAGCCGGGAGGACTTCATCCCCAGTCTCCTGGAGGCCATGATGAGAGACGGCGGCCTATACGAGTATACGGACAAGTTTACCCTGCTTACCATGACCGCCCCGGCAGGTCTGCTGCCGGAGGGAGAGGACTGGACGGCAGAGAAAATACTGGAGCTGAGCAATGAAAATCCGGAGCTGCTGTTTCCCATGTCCGGGGACGGGCTGCTGCAATGCTTCATGTGGGCCGCCACCGCCGAGTTTATAGACCGGGACGCCGGGACTTGCAGCTTTGATACCGGGGCCTTCGCCTCCTGGCTGGAGCTGCTGAAGACCGTATATGAGAGG
>CALXGF010000046.1 GCA_944387735.1 uncultured Oscillospiraceae bacterium | reverse complement strand
GCGGCATAGAGGAAGTCCAGCTTCACCAGGTCGAAGCCCCAGTCCTCCAGCACGGTGTCAAAGACCTGCCGCAGATATTCCCGCACTTCCTTATTGTCTATATCCAGTGAGTAGAAGCCGCCCCAGTTGCAGCCGCAGTACCAGGGCTTGCCCTCCACCTTCAACAGCCAGTCCGGATGCTCTTTCATAAGCTTTGCTCCCTTGCGGCAGCCGAAGGGGGCCAGCCACAGCCCCGCCTTCAGTCCCTTGGCATGTATCTCCTCAACTATGGGCTTAAGACCATGGGGGAACTTTTTCTTGTCTACATCCCAGTCCCCCACGCCCAGCTGCCAGCCGTCGTCTATCTGGAAGAGGTCCCCCTCTTTAAGCACCTTGGAGCAGCCCTCCAGGTCGGATACTATGCCGGCCTCGTCTATATTCTCATAGCGGTTATACCAGCTGGAGTAGCCGGCGAGCTTCTCACCGGTTCTGGGCTTTATGCCCAGCGCCTTGAACCAGCCGTCAAAGACCTCATCCTCGCTTCCCTGGGCATAGTAAAGACTGAAGGCCGGGAAGTCCCCCTCCACTTTAAGCCCTGCACAGTCCCGCTCTATCTCCAGCAGGCCCGCCTGGCTGTCATACTTGAATACCGTATAGCCGGGCCGCTCATCCAGGGAGGCCAGAAGACGGTAGCTCTCCCCCCGGCGAAAATAGCAATAGCTGTAGCCGTGGGCCACTCCCCGCTTTCTGGGGTAGTCCATAAAGTGATAGTCCCCATAGCGGTCTATGCCGTAATGGCGCACGATGAAGCCCGGCAGCTTGCGCCAGGGCATCATGCGGCTGTTTTTGTCATACTCCGGGCAATAGCTCCAGGTCTGGTAGCCGTTTATAAAAAACTTTTCCCCCTCGTCCAGTTCCAGCGTAAGGCTGCCGGCCACCTTTTCCAGCACGCCTTCAGACAGGGAGAGTCTTATGATATTCTCTCCCGGCT
This sequence comes from uncultured Oscillospiraceae bacterium, assembly GCA_944387735.1. GTDB lineage: Bacteria > Bacillota > Clostridia > Oscillospirales > Oscillospiraceae > Limivicinus. The sequence continues at coordinate 8,234 of CALXGF010000046.1, read as the reverse complement.
CCAGCTCCCGGCTGCCCCGGAGACTTTTGCCGTCTATAAGCCGGGCCGCATATTCAAATCTCATACTTCCACCTCAAATTTCAAAATCACCGGCTCCAGGCCCGGTACGGATATTTTCAGCTCCGCATCTCCGGCCAGGCCAATAGTCTTTACATAGCAGCCGGTCATGCCCCCCTCCGCCGTGGCCCAGGTCGGTCCCGCCAGCTTCAGCGGCCCTAGGACTTCAAAATGTACCGGCAGCTGGGCATAGCTGGCGGCATTGCCCCATTCGTCCAGCAGCCGCATCCTCACTGCCGCCATATCATAGCTCTCCCCTTCCTTCAGGCGGCTATTGCTACACCGAGCCTCTATATGCAGTTTCTTTCCCGGACAGAGGGTACGGCTTATCACCGTCTTGCCCCCTACTTTGCCCTCAAAGCGCCAGCGGGTGGCCTCCCCGCCCCAGTTGCTCACGTACTTGCCGTAGAGTTTCACGCCGTCGTCCATGCTGAGTCGGTAGCGAAGCATACACCAGAGCATCCGGGCCTTGTCGGCGGCGGGCATGTTGGCCAGGCCGTTCTTGCCTGCGGAGATGAGGCAGCGGCGCAGCAGCTCCGCCTCCTTTTTTGAGAAGCCCTCCTGGCTCTCCAAAAGCTCTCCGATGGTATCGTCTATCAGCACCGGGCCGCAGCGCAGGCCCTCCTGTTCCCGCTTGGTAAAGCTGGTGACATAGACATCGTTTTTGTACAGAGCCACTTCCTCGGCATTGGTAAAGGCGTATATTCTCCCCACATCTCCGGCGGGGTAGTCCCCTATGTCCATGGGGCAGCCCAGCTCCAGCACCGGCTCCTCACCCTGGCTGGCATATACTGCCGCCGCCAGCTTTGGGTTGCGGAAGGAGTCCAGCACCCCGTGGTAGCAGATGCGGTCCCCTGAACCGAAGTCCTTATGGGTGGCATAGTCGAACATGCACCAGCCGAAGCAGCCGGCATGCTCTCCGGAGCTTGCCGCCGCCGACTGGACCCGGGCGTGGCGCAGGGCATGTTCCTGACGCTTTTCCCAGGGGTCAAAGCTCTTGGTAGGAAACATGTGCCCGTTGTGTTCGCTGATGATAAGGGCCTTGCTCATATCCGGTGTGACGTCTTTTTTCTTCTTGGCTCCGGGGGTCAGACCGTTGTGGGAAAAATCGTTGTAAGCGTATACGTCCTCCAGAAGATGGCTCTTCTCCAGATATCGCACTCCGGAGGTCCGGCGGCTGTCGTCCAGCTCATGGGCCAGGGCATTGGTGCGTTGGTAGAACCCATCGTCGTCCACGCTCTCGTTTATCCTCACCCCCCAGAGTACTATGCTGGGGTGATTACGGTACTGGAGTATCATCTCCCGCACATTCTCCACCGCCTGGTCCTTCCACTTTTCGTCCCCTATATGCTGCCAGCCGGGGAGCTCGGTGAACACCAGCAGGCCCAGCCTGTCGCACTCGTCTATGAAATATTGGCTCTGGGGATAGTGCGAGGTTCGCACGGCGGTGCACTTAAGCTCCCGCTTCAGTATCCTGGCGTCCTCCCGCTGGAGGCTCTCCGGGGCGGCATAGACTATATAGGGATAGCTCTGGTGCCGGTTCAAGCCTCGGAGAAAGGTCTTTTTCCCGTTGAGATAAAAGCCCTCGGCCCTGAATTCTGCGGTGCGAAAGCCGAAAGAGACCTCCTGAGTGTCCAGCGTCTTCCCCTCTTTATCCAGCAGCTCCGCCCTCAGGGTATAGAGCTTGGGGGAGAATATATCCCAGGGCTCTGCCCGGGGCAGCTCCAGCGTCTGTTCCGTGCCCCCCTGGCCACTGAGTAGCGGCTCCTTCCCGTCCAGTATGGAAAGGCGCAGTCTGTCCCAGTCCCCCTGAGTCTTTGCCCGTACCCTGGCGGAAGTCAGAGTGGGCGTAGTGATAAACAAGTCTTCAATATAGCTCTGCTCCCTCACATCCAGCCAGGCTTCCCGGTAGAGGCCGCCGTAGGTAAGGTAATCTATCACGAAGCCGAAGGGAGGTATGGCGGCATCCTCTCTTGAGTCCAGCTTCACAGCCACCAGATTATCCCCGCCGTAATTCACCAGCTCCGTGATGTCCAGGCGAAAGGCGGTATAGCCGCAGTGGTGCTCCCCTGCCGGACGTCCGTTTACATAGACCCAGGTCTGGTGGGCCGCCCCGTCGAACTGCAAAAACAGCTTCTTGCCCCGGTAGGACTCCGGGATATCCAGCTTCCGCCGGTAGCCCCACACTCCCTCATAGTCCTCAGGTCCGGCATAGTGCAAAGGCAACTCCTTAACATTGTGGGGCAGACGCACCGGCTCCCCCTGGGATTCTCCCCTCATAAAGCTGTCGCTCCATTGAGAAGCGAACTGCCAATCGTTGCAAAGGCTTATCATAGGGCTACCTCCAAAAAAGTCCCAATTTCCCCTCAAGTATACAGCATCCGCCCCGTTCCGTAAAGGGAAAAGCCCTTCCTAAATTCCGGAAGGGCTTTCGGCCTGGATATGTGTGATTTTTCTAAACCGTCCTTATTTCCCCAGAGCCTCCAGCAGGGCCTGGATACGGTCGGTCTTTTCCCAGCTTACGCCCAGGTCCTCCCGGCCCATGTGGCCGTAGGCGGCCAGCTGACGGTAGATGGGACGGCGCAGGTCCAGGTCCCGGATGATGGCGCTGGGCCGCAGGTCGAAGACCTTCTGCACGGCCTTTTCCAGCTCGCTGTCCGCCACCTTGCCGGTGCCGAAGGTCTCCACCAGCACCGACACGGGAGAGGCCACGCCTATGGCATAGGCCAGCTCCACCTGGCAGCGGGCGGCAAGTCCGGCAGCCACCACGTTCTTGGCCACGTATCTGGCGGCGTAGGCGGCGGAGCGGTCCACCTTGGTGGGGTCCTTGCCGGAAAAAGCGCCGCCGCCGTGAGGGGCGCTGCCGCCGTAGGTATCCACGATTATCTTCCGGCCGGTGAGGCCGGAGCCCCCCTGGGGTCCGCCTATGACGAAGCGGCCGGTTGGATTTATCAGGTACTTGGTATTCTCATCCAGAAGGCCGGCTGGGACGGTGGGCTTTATCACCAGCTCTATCATGTCCCGGCGTATCTGCTCCAGCTCCGCCTCCGGGGCGTGCTGGGTAGAGATGACCACCGTGTCCACCCGGACGGGGCGGCGGTCCTCGTCATATTCCACGGTAACCTGGGTCTTGCCGTCGGGCCGGAGGTAAGTCAGCTCTCCGGATTTTCTCACGGCGGTCAGACGCTTTGCCAGCTTGTGGGCCAGAGAGATGGCCATAGGCATCAGCTCCGGCGTCTCGTCGCAGGCGTAGCCGAACATCATGCCCTGGTCTCCGGCGCCGTTTTGCAGCTGGGCCTCTTCTCCGGTCTTGTTCTCCAGGGCCTTGTCCACGCCCAGGGCAATGTCCCCGGACTGCTCGTCTATGTTGGTGATTATGCCGCAGGTGTCGCAGTCAAAACCGTACTTGGCCCTGTCATAGCCTATATCCCGGATGACCTGCCGGGTGATCTTGGGAATATCCACATAGCAGCTGGTGCTTATCTCCCCCATGATGTGTACAAGGCCGGTGGAAACTGTGGTCTCGCAGGCCACGCGGCCCATGGGGTCCTGTTCCAGGATAGCGTCCAGCACCGCATCGGATATCTGGTCGCATATCTTATCGGGATGCCCTTCGGTAACGGATTCGGAAGTAAAGAAATAGTGGCTCATAATTATCTCCTTTTTTATTTTTGCGCCGCAGAGACTCCGCCGTACGGAGCGTTTTCAACCAGTCCCGCCTGGCTGAGTACGTCCGCACGCAGACCCGCCCGGCAATTTTGGAACACCCTGTTTCAGGGCAAAATGAAACGCCCCGTTTTCCAACGGAGCGCAGCTTCAGCATAGCCTCATCTTGCGTATACCGCCGGATTTGGCACCTTGCCTTTACGCAGGTTGCCGGGCTTCACAGGGCCGTTCCCTCCACCACTCTTGATAAGGTGTTTAAATTTTACTTATGAAAGTATATCAGCTTTTTTCGGCTTGTCAATAGTTTTCGCCGGTTTTTATATATTTTTCTTTTTTAGCTATCTCCCCTTGACAAAGCTGTTATCTCTGTGTATATTGTATATACACAGTATTTGGAGATGCATGCTATGACCATACTGATAGACAACCGCAGCGGCACGCCTATATACGACCAGATATTCACCCAGATAAAAAGCCAGATAATCAGCGGCAGTCTGCCGGAGGGAGAGCCGCTGCCCTCCATCCGCTCTCTGGCCAAGGACCTGCGTATCAGCGTCATAACCACCAAGCGGGCCTATGACGAGCTGGAGAGCGCAGGCTTCATTTACACTCTGCCGGGCAAGGGCAGCTTTGTCTCCCAGCGAAACAGCCAGCTGATTCGGGAAGAGAATCTTCGGGAAATTGAGCAGCACATGGCGGAGATACGCCGTCTGGCGGCGGAATGTGGCCTGAGCCGCCAAGAGCTCAGGGAGATGTACCATATTTTGGAGGACGAGACATGAGCAATGCCATTGAGACAAAAGGACTGACAAAGCGCTTTAGAGACTTCACTCTGGATTCCCTGGACCTGGCGCTGCCTGAGGGCTGCATCCTGGGTCTTATAGGTGAAAACGGGGCGGGCAAAACCACGGCCATAAAACTGCTGCTGGGCATACTGAAGGCCGACTCCGGCAGCGCACAGGTCCTGGGCCGGGATATAGGACCGGACATGGGAGAGCTGAAGGAGGAGCTTGGAGTTGTGCTGGATGAGCCCGGCCTGCCGGAAAAGCTGACGGTGAGGCAGCTGGGGAAGATAATGCCCAGCATCTACAAAAGCTGGAGCCGGGAGGACTTTGCCGCCCATATACGGCGCCTGGAGCTGCCGGAGGATAAGCCCTACAAGGAATTCTCCCGTGGCATGAAGATGAAGCTTGGCCTTGCTCTGGCCCTGTCCCACAGGCCCAGGCTCCTGATCCTGGACGAAGCCACCAGCGGGCTGGACCCGGTGGTAAGGGACAGCGTCACCGATTTGCTGCTGGACTTTACCCGTGACGAGGGACATTCGGTGCTCATCTCCTCCCACATAGTCTCGGACCTGGAAAAGCTCTGCGACTATATAGCTTTTCTCCATAAGGGCCGGCTCATGCTCCTGGAGGAAAAGGATATCCTTATGGATGAATACGGCCTGCTCCAGTGTTCCAGGGAGGAGGCGGAGGCCATCGAGCCCTCCGCAATCATAGGCCGCCGGGATAATCCCTACGGCTCCCGCCTTATCGTCCGCAACGACGCCCTGCCCAAGGGGACCCAGACCCAGGCGGTAAGTATAGAGGAGCTGTTCATATTTATGGTCAAGGAGGATAAGGGATGAAAGGTCTGCTTTTAAAGGATTTTTATGTTATGAAAAAGGAGCTGCGGGCTTTTCTTTTCATAATAGTGTTCTTCACCGCTTTTTCCTTTGTGGGGAAAAACAACAGCTTTTTCCTTTTCTATGGGTTTATAATGATACCTATGGTGACCATTAGCCTCATATCCTATGACGAGCGCAGCCACTGGGACAGTTTTCTGGAGACCACCCCCATCTCCCGCTCCACCGCAGTTTCTGAGAAATATCTGCTGAACCTGCTTTTGCTGATTCTATGGTCCCCTGTGGTTCTTGTAGTCTACCTGGTACAGTACGCCCACTTTGGCAGTCCCGTACAGATGCTTTGCATCTGCGCATACATTGCCCTGTTTTTCCCCGCCCTGCTCTATCCCTTCATCTTTGCCCTGGGCAGCGAGAAGGGACGCTTTGCCTACTTCATTTTTATCTTTGCAGCTATGGCGGCCATTGCCGCCGGGGTGTCGCTGATGTCCCAGGGCGCTTTCTTCATTTCGGAAAAGCTCTCCCTGATTCTGCTGCTGCCGCCGGCGGCCGCTTATTGGATATCCTGGCGACTGTCTGTAGCCTTCTACAAAAAGAGGAGCCTGTGACTCCCGACATGTTTTTACATGCTTTGCCGCCCTCCCCAGCCCATAAGAGTATGGGCTGGGGAGCCGCATTATATATCTCATATATAATTATATCTGCCAGTTTATGTTTCAGAATATATTATTATTGAATCAATATTTCCATAATTTAGAAATTCGACAAATTTCGACATTTTATTTCAAATAAGAAGTTATTTTTTTGTCGAAGCCTATTGAAACATTTGGATTTATCGTATATTATGTCAACAAATTTTCTTGGTTGTTCGACAAAATATTCTTGTTCCTAATGTGTCAACTATGGTAATTTTATTGCGACATGACGGTGTACATTACTTTAGAGTATCGAATTGCTCCGTATATCGCATAACGGGAGGATAAAATTATGGAAACCAAAACACGTATTCTTATCGCCGACTCAAACCAGGATTTTTGCCGTCTGATGACAGACACTTTCAGCCGTGAAAAGGACCTGGAGATAGCCGGCGTGGCCGGTGACGGCGTTGAAGCCATGAATCTGCTGGCCGAACTTAAACCTGATCTTCTGCTTATGGACCTGGTGCTGCCCAAGCTGGACGGTCTGGAACTTTTGCGCCGCCTGAGCAAATCCGGGAACCGCAGCAGCATTATAGTGCTCTCCGCCTTTGTCAACAGCAAGGTGATAGCGGATTGCTCCGCTCTGGGCGCCGACTATTTCATGCCCAAGCCCTGCGATATCCCCGCCCTGCTCAGCCGCATCCGCCAGCTCAGCGGAAGCCTGGAAGCGGGCAGCGTCCCTCCCGCAGGAGTGGACTGCCGCCAGCAGCTGGCCGCCCGCAGGCAGGATGTGGACCTGGAGGCGGTAGTCACCGATATTATACATGAGATAGGCGTGCCCGCCCACATCAAAGGCTACCAATATCTCCGGGAGGCTATAATCCTCACCATCAAGGACATGGACATGATAAACGCCGTCACCAAGGTGCTGTATCCCGAGGTGGCCAAGAAGTTTAACACCACTCCCTCCAGAGTGGAGCGGGCTATACGCCACGCCATAGAGGTGGCCTGGGACCGGGGCGACATCGAGGTGCTGCAAAAGTTTTTTGGCTACACCGTGTCCAACATAAAGGGCAAGCCCACCAACAGCGAGTTTATAGCCATGATAGCCGACTGTCTCAGCCTGCGCCGCAAACAGGCCACACGCTGATTTGTCTCTATAGCCTGAGGAAATGAAAAACTGAAAAACCTTGCCGGGCCCGGAGCGCTGCTCCGGGCTTGAGCAGGAATAAACTCTTTTCCTGTGTTTTCCTGTATTTACTTCTTTGCACCTGCTCCCGGCTGTGTTATACTTGTTTCAGTTCTATCAACTACAGATTGGAGTGGAGCATTTGAAGAATAACCCTGTGTTTGAATCGCTGAAGCCCCTTGGCTTCAGCCCCCTGGGCCAGCTCTGCGTCGGCAGCTGGGATAACTATGCCTTGGTGATGAAAGGCGAGAAAAACGGATACGTTCTCCAGTTCTCCGTTGACCCCGACACTGCGGACAAGGCAAAGGTCAAAGAGCTGAGAGGCAGGGTAAAAAAAGCCTGCGGAAAAAACCTCGGCGGAGCCATCAATAAGGATATACTTTCCTTCAGCTTGAACTTTAACCGAAAAAGCCCCTACCAGGAACAGTTTACCAAATACGTTAAGGCCATTGTCTCCGCTATGAAGGGTCTGGGCATAGCTCCAAAAGGCAGCTGCGCCATCTGCGGCGCCCCACGCCCGGACAGTTTTTGCCTGCATAAAGGCGTTTACCAGCCGGTACACAACGCCTGTATGAGAGCTTACATAGACCAGTCCCGGCAGAAGATAGAGCAAAACAGGGTCAACGGCAGCTATCTCACCGGCTTTGTGGGAGCCCTGCTGGGCATGCTGGTGGGCTCTCTGGCCAGCGTCCTGTCCATAGTCCTTACCGACAGAATATATGCCGTACTCTTTGCCATTGTGCCTCTGGTCGCCGCCTGGGGCTACAGGAAATTCAACGGCAAAATGGACAAGGTCTCCGTAGTCATCGTGGTCTTGCTGTCCTTTGTGAGTATATTCATTATGAATTACCTTACCATTGCGGTCTACCTTATTCAGGACTACGCCCTGACCCTGGGCCAGGCCCTGTGGGCCTCCTCCGACCTGCTGCTCACCGGAGACGGTCTGCTGCTCATTGCCTCCAACAGCGTCTACATGTTCCTGTTCATGGCGCTGGGCCTCTTTATCGCATGGCGCTTTATAGTGAACACCAACGCCAGCAGCGCCCAAAATCTGGATGTATTG
>CALXGF010000045.1 GCA_944387735.1 uncultured Oscillospiraceae bacterium | reverse complement strand
GATTACTTTTACTACTCTTATTGACCATTTCACAAGTTTGTATGCTTTTTAGCATCGGTTTATAGTAACCAACTTATAAAACTTGAGCTTCTAACTCAATCAATAAGGCAACAGAAGTTGCCACCCCGCCTGGGGTTTATCGGCATTCGACCCGGCTGTCCGTGTGGCCTTAGCTGCCTAAGCAGCGGTCGCTATCTTGCTTCGGATAGACTCTATCCAATTGAGACGACTCATTCTAACAATATTCAACCCTGCTGTCAATAGCTTTTAAAATTATTTTTTTCAGTAACTCTGTTCCCAGAGAAAGAGCCCATGAGCGGGGGCTGTAAAGCCGGCGGCCTGCCGGTCGCAGGCGGCCAGAACGGCAGGAATATCCTCCGCTCTACGCTCCCCAAGGCCCACCTCTATGAGCGTGCCGGTAAGGATGCGCACCATGTTGTAGAGGAAGCCGCCGCCGCTGAATTTCAGGCGAAGCATGTCTCCCTCCCTGGATATCTCGACGGCGTCCAGCCTTCGGACAGGGGACTTCTTCATGCGTTTTAGGGAGCAGAAGGAAGTAAAGTCATGTTCTCCCAGCAGCGCTTTGGCGGCCTCTCTCATTGCTGCGATATTCAATTTCTGCGGACAGTTAAAGCTGTATTTTCTGTAAAAAACATTGGGCTCCGGACTGTTCCATACAAAATAGACATAACTTTTTCCCCTGCATGAGAGCCGGGCGTGGAAAGATGCCTCAGCCTCCTCCAGGGACAGGGCGCCTATATCCTCCGGCAGATAGCGGCGGATGAGCTCCAGAAGCTCCGGGCAGGACAGAGGAGTGTCCGCCCTGAAGGAGCAGGTCTGGCAGCGGGCGTGGACCCCGGCGTCGGTGCGTCCGGAGCCGTGAAGCTCCACCGGCTGCTCCAGACTGCGGGAGAGCAGGGCTTCCACTTTTCCCTGTATAGCGTCTGGGGTGTTGCCCTGCTTCTGCCAGCCTCTGTAGCGACTGCCGTCGTAGCAAAGACAAAGCTTGAAATTTCTCATGTCCTCACCTCAACATGAGCATATAGTAAACGAAACTTTTTTTCAAGAAAAATACCTGGGGCGGGGTCAATGATTATTGCATATCATAGAACAATGGGGCTGTAAATGAGCTGGGATTGTATAATATGTACATAGCAGAGCCCTTTTAAGACACAAGAGCATGGAAAAATTCAGTTAAATTTCTTTGTTGCTGAAAACCGCCGTTCATGGTAAAATATTAACAGAACATATGCTGAAAAGTATATAAGCCATAAAAATCAAACAGGAAAAGAGGCCGGTGAAATAATGTATACAGACTCCTATTTCGATAGATTTATCCTGCCCAAGGATCTGACTGAGACTCTTAAGAAGAGCCGCTGCCTTTGCTATCCCGAGACCAAGGAGCAGCTGGAAGAGATGTGCTACGGGCCCACTCATTCCTCCCGCTTTGACGTGGTCTACCCCATAGAGGGCCGGGGCCTGGTAAAAGAGGTGGAGGTGGTCCGCTGCAAAAACGGCACCGTGGTCAACTTCATGGAGGACTATATGCGCCGCCGTGACCCGGACTGCATGCGTATCGGCGATGACCTGCCCACCAACAAGCCCCTCTTCAAAGAAAAGTACGGTTACAAGTTCTCCAAGCTTCGTAAGGAGACCATGGACTGGCTGGCCAGCCAGCAGCTTATTGTGCTGCCCTTCAAGGCCGGCGGGAAGTACTACGGTTACGACAGCCTGCTCATCTGCCCAATGAACGCAGCCTTCTTTGCCCTTTCCCTGGCCAACATGCAGGGCTTTGTGAGCATCTTTGACGTTCAGCAAAACTACAAGCCCAGAGCTATAATATATGTGGCTCCTCCCTTCCGGCATACCCACTTCGACGGCAAGCAGGTAGTTGTCCACAGCCGCAGCGAGGAGCTCCACGAGGTGTTTTCCTACAACCTCTACCCCGGCCCCTCCGCCAAGAAGGGCGTGTTTTCCATCCTGCTGGATATCGGCGAGCACGAGGGCTGGATAACCAACCATGCCTCTGCAGCCATGTTGGAGTCTCCTTATGAAAACGAAGTGGTCTTCATGCACGAGGGCGCTTCCGGCGGCGGCAAGAGCGAGATGCTGGAGGAGATACACAAGGATGAAAACGGTCAGCTGCTTATGGGCATCCACACCGTCAGCGGTGAGAAATATTACCTCACCCTGGGCGAGACATGCAAGATCCATCCCATTGCCGACGATATGGTCCTGGCCCACAAGGATATGCAGAACGGCTCCGGCCACCTGGTAATAGCCGACGCCGAGGACGGCTGGTTCCTGCGTATGGACGGGGACAATTACTACGGCAACAGCCCCACCTATGAGCGCATAAGCATTCATCCCTCCGAGCCTCTGGAGTTTTTCAATATGGACGGCACCCCCGGCGCCACCTGCCTTATCTGGGAACATGTGCTGGAGTCCAACGGCAAGCCCTGCTCCAACCCCCGTGTTATCATCCCCAGGGAAATGATAGAGGGCATAGTCCCCGGCAACGAGCCCCAGGAGGTCAACGTCCGCTCTTTCGGCGTGCGCATGCCCCCCTCCACTGCCATGGCTCCCAACTACGGCGTCATGGGCATGGTGCAGTTTGTGCCCATCTCCATCGCCTGGCTGTGGCGTCTGGTGTCCCCCAGAGGCTTCAAGAATCCCTCTATCGCCGATTCCAATGCCGGCAGCGGGCTGAAGGCTGAGGGCGTGGGCTCCTACTGGCCCTTTGCCACCGGCATGAAGGTGACCCAGGCTAACCTCCTGCTCCACCAGATGCTGGATTGTCCCAACACGTTGAATATTCTTATTCCCAACCAGCATATCGGGGCCTACAACATAGGCTTCATGGGCGAGTGGATAACCCGTGAGTATCTGGCCCGCCGCAGCGGCCACGTAAAGTTCAAACACCTGGTGCCCGCCCGCTGTCCCATCTTCGGCTACTCCCTGGACGAGATGAAGATTGACGGCCAGTATGTCCGTCAGACCTTCCTGCGTCCCGAGCTCCAGTCCAAGCTGGGCTTCGAGGGTTATGACGCCGGCGCAAAGATTCTCACCGATTTTATGAAGGATCAGATTAAGGAATTCCTCACCGACGATCTGGACCCCATAGGACGTAAGATCATTGAGACCTGCCTCAACGACGGCTCCCTGGAGGACTACCTGGCCATCACTCCTATGACCAATATCAAGTAAGTAATAACGCTGCATACAAAGGAAAGCCGTGGGGGAAGACCCTGCGGCTTTTCCTATGACCGAGCTATAGGTGAAGCTGCCGTTAACATATAAAATATTGAAATGTTAATGAAAGAGTGGTATCCTACAAAAAATTAATTTATAAGCGGGAGAGGGCTTTCTATATGAAGATCGTTGTTTTGGGCGGGGGCATCAGTACTGAGCGGCATGTTTCCCTGGTGTCGGGCACATCTGTGTGCAAGGCTCTGCGGGAGCGGGGACATAAGGCCATATTTGTGGATATGTTCCTGGGCCTTGAGAATTACCATGGAAGCCTGGAGGCTGCCTTTGATGTGCCGGACGGCTTTTGCGGCAATGTGGCTATAGAAAAAACTGCTCCGGACCTGGAGGCGGTGAAGGCTTCCAGAAAATTCAAAAGCCCCAGCCGTCTGGGGAAAAATGTGCTGGATATCTGCGCTCTGGCTGATTGCGTGTTTTTGGGCCTCCACGGGGCCGACGGGGAGGATGGAAAGATACAGGCGGCCCTGGAACTGATGGGCGTGCCCTATACCGGCTCCGGCCCCCTGAGCAGCGGCATGGCTATGGATAAGGCCGTGGCCAAGATGGTGATGGAAAGCTGCGGAGTGCTCACTCCCAAGGGACGTGAACTGAGCTACAGCCGGGAGGACATTCCTGAGCTGGCGGAGAGCCTGCCGGTGCCCTGCGCCGTGAAAGTGGTTGGCGGCGGCTCCTCCATAGGTGTGGAACTGCCGGACACCAGAGAGCAGCTCAAGATTGCCCTGGAGAATATATTGCAGTTTGGGAACCGGGTGCTGGTGGAGGAGAAGATAATCGGCCGGGAGCTTACCGTACCGGTACTGGACGACAGATATCTCAGCCCCATAGAGATAGTTCCCCCGGAAGGTATGAGCTTTGACTATGTGGCAAAATACCAGAGCGGCGACGAGGGGGCAAGGGAGATATGCCCTGCTCCCATAAGTCAGGATGAAAAAGAGCTGCTGGGCCAGGCGGCCCTGAGGCTCCACAGGGCTTTAGGTCTCTCGGTATATTCCAGGACGGATTTTATTTTGGATAAAGAGGGCCGGGCCTGGTGCCTGGAAGTTAACACTCTGCCTGGTATGACTCCAAACAGCCTTATACCCAAGGCCGCCGCAATAGATGGCATGAGCTACGGGGAACTGTGCGAGAAGATAGTCAGTCTGTCGATGGCGGAAAAGAACAAGCGGTGAAAGGCTGAGATACACGCTAATGTAACAAGAATTAACAAATTCTTGATGTTTTACAAGCCTTGCGTGATAGAATCAAGTATTGATAAATAGCTTTTCCGAGGTTGGTTTAATGAGAGAAAAATTTGCGCGGTTCATGTCCGGGCGCAACGGCAACGATCAACTTAATCTCTTTATTCTTATAGTGGACATTGTTCTTCTCCTTATTGCCGGAATCTTTAATAACAGTGCAGGTCCATATCTCTATCCTGTGGTCATAGTTCTGTTGGGATACGCATATTTTCGTATGCTCTCCCGGAACCTGTATAAGCGCCGGGAGGAGAACGGCAAATTCCAGCGCCTGCGCTATAAGCTGACCGCTTGGTGGAGAGTGCGCCATGAACGCTGGATACAGCGGAAGGATTATAAATTTTTTGTCTGTCCATCCTGTAAGACCACTCTGAGAGTGCCAAGGGGCCACGGGAAGATAAAAATTGTCTGCCGCCGCTGCGGCAGCTCCTTTACCGGGAGAAGCTGAGAACCATGTTCGGATATTTGACTGCGGACCTTGCCACCCTGAGTGAAGAACAGCTAAAACGCTACAAAGCCTGTTACTGCGGACTATGCCGCAGCCTGAAAGGCAGGCACGGCCAGCTGTCCAGGCTTACTTTAAACTATGATGTGACCTTCCTTATATTGCTCCTATCGTCACTGTACGAGCCGGAGGAAGAGCGGGGAGAAGATACCTGTCCGAGGCACCCGAAGAAAGCTCAAAGCTGGGCGTGCAGCCCGATGAGCGATTATGCCGCAGATATGAACCTGGCTTTGGCCTACCTGAAGTGTCTGGACGATTGGCAGGACGACGGAAATCCCGGCGCACTTTTTGAGGCGAAATGCCTGAAAGCAAGCTACGACAAGGTGGAAAAATCCTATCCGCGCCAGTGCCGGGCTATAGCTCAGGCCATGGACCGGCTCCATGATATTGAAAAGCGGAAGCTGGAGGACCCGGATGCCGCCGCCTCCTGCTTTGGGGATATGATGGGGGAGATATTCGTCTATCGGGAGGACCGCTGGGCCGACAGCCTGCGCTTTATGGCTAGAGCTCTGGGACGTTTTATTTATCTTTTGGATGCATGCATGGACCTGGATGCGGACACTTTGCGGAACCGCTACAACCCCCTGAGACGATATTACGGCCTGGAGGATAATGAACAGAGGTTCAGGGACATACTGAAAATGCAGCTGGGCGAGTGTGTATTTTACTTTGACAAATTACCCCTGATACAAGACCTTGGGCTGATGAAAAACATCCTCTGCGCCGGACTGTGGTCCGCTTTCAACCGCAAATTCAGCAAAAGAAAGGAATCCTAAATGAATCAGGATCCGTATAAGGTCCTGGGAGTGTCCCCAGGGGCCAGCGATGAAGAGATAAAAAAGGCATATAGAGAGCTGACGAAGAAGTATCACCCGGACCTCAACCCCGGCGACCCCCATGCCGCCGAGAAGATGAACGAGATAAACGCCGCTTATGATCAGATAAAAAACGGCGGCGCTCAGCAGGACCCCTACAGCTACGGAGGCGGACAGAGCCAGGCCGGCTACGGCCCCTTCGGCGGCTATGGCGGAGGCGGCTACAACGGCTGGAGCAGCTGGGGCGGCTGGGGAAACTGGGGCGGCAGCCAGAGCCGTCAGACCGAGCGCAGCGAATACACAGCCGCCAGAAACTATATTCGAAACGGCATGTACCGGGAGGCTCTCAACGCCCTCTCAGGCGTCCCGGCAGGACAGAGAGACGCCCGCTGGTATTATCTAACCGCAGCGGCCAACATGTATCTGGGCAATAAGGTCTCCGCTTTGGAAAACGCCAAGCGGGCTGCCGAGATGGAGCCGGATAACCTGGAGTACCGCAGGCTGCTGGAGCAGCTGCGGGGCGGCGGAGATTTCTACGACAATTATACCACCACCTATACCACCGGCGTCAGCCCCAGCAACCTGTGCATGACCATGTGCGCTTTGAACTTTTGTCTGGGCCCTCTGTGCGGCTGGCGTTTCATCTGCTGCTGAGTTTTGTGCCGAGACTGCTAAAGTCCGGAGCCAGAACTCTGAATTTAAGTTGACATAATTTTAGACATTGTGATATATATGGTTGACATAATGAAGGAGCCGTCCCATCAGGGGCGGCTCCTTCATTATGCAGGGCGGCGGGCCCTGAGGCTGATATGTACTCTTGCCCTTTTATAATAAGTGAGGGAGCAGGGGCAAAAGACTGAGGCATATGACCCCGGCTGAAAATACCAGCAAGACTTTCCTGAGCTTGCCTTCACCATTAAATTTGCGGTCAATGCCCGGAGAGAGAAGAGCGGTTACTATGGCCGCTAAGAATAATATCCGGCTCAATGTGCTCATTTACATAATACATTTGACATAATTTTAAATACATAATTTAGGTTACATAATATTTAGTTAAATCCGGCGCTGTTGGCCTCGTAGAGCTTATCTACCCTTTGTCTCAAAGCCCGATGCTCCGGAAGCTCCAGCTGGGGGTCGTTTTCCAGCAATCTGCGGCTCTCCTCCTGAGCCAGCTGCAATACGTTCACATCGGCTCCCAGATCAGCCACATGCATCTCCGGCAGGCCGTGCTGCCTTGAGCCGAAGAAGTCACCGGGGCCTCTGAGACGCAGATCCTCTTCGGAAATTTTAAAGCCGTCGCCGGTTTTGCACATTATATTTAGTCTGGCCTTGACTTCCGGACTGTCATTGTTGGAAACCAGGACGCAGTAACTCTTGTGCTTGCCGCGGCCTACCCGGCCCCGGAGCTGATGGAGCTGGCTGAGACCGAATCTGTCGGCATTTTCCACTATCATCAAAGAGGCGTTGGGCACGTCCACGCCCACCTCGATAACCGTGGTGGACACAAGTATCTGGATCTCCCCGGAGACAAAGGCGGCCATGGTAGCCTCCTTATCCTTCG
This sequence comes from uncultured Oscillospiraceae bacterium, assembly GCA_944387735.1. Lineage (GTDB taxonomy): Bacteria > Bacillota > Clostridia > Oscillospirales > Oscillospiraceae > Limivicinus. Next base: position 7,550 of record CALXGF010000045.1, on the reverse strand, counting down.
CCTTCATTTTTCCGTGGATACAGGCGACCTTTAAATCGGGGAACAGGGCTGAGAGCTGCGCTGCGTGCTCCTGGGCTGACTTCAGTTTGATGTTCAGCTCTTCATTTTCCTCTACCATGGGGCAGACCACAAATACCTGCCGCCCCTCCCGGACCTGCTTTCTTATAAAGCTGTTGAGTCTTGCCCTGTAGCTCTCGTCCACGGCAAAGGTATCCACCTTCTGGCGGCCGGGAGGCAGCTGGTCAATGACGGAGATATCCAAGTCTCCGTAGATTATAAGGGCCAGGGTACGGGGGATAGGGGTGGCGGACATGACCAGCACATGGGGTCTGGAACCTTTGTTTATAAGGGCGGAACGCTGGTTCACTCCGAAACGGTGCTGCTCGTCGGTAACCACCAGGGCCAGCTTATCATACTCTACATCCTGGCTGAAAAGGGCATGGGTGCCGACCACAAGGTCCAGCCGGCCCTGCTGAAGCTGAGCCTTTACCTGACGTTTTTCCTTAGCTCCCAGGGAGCCGGTGAGCCTGCCGACTTTCAGACCGAAGGGCGAGAGCATGGAACTGAGAGTATCGTAATGCTGCTGGGCCAGTATCTCCGTAGGCGCCATAAAGGCGCTCATATACCCGTTTTCGGCGCAGAGCCATATAAGGGCTGCGGCCACCAAGGTTTTGCCGCTGCCCACGTCTCCTTGGACCAGGCGGTTCATGACTCCTCCGGAACACATGTCTTCCGCCGCCTGACTCACAGCCCGCAGTTGGGCGGCAGTGGGGCGAAAGGGCAGGGAGGACCAGAATTGCTCCAGATCAAGGGGACGGAGGCGTATGCCCTCGTCATCGCTGCGCCGGCGGTGCATGCGCCCCAAAGCGCAGGAGAGGACAAAGAGCTCTTCAAAGATGAGCCTCCGCCGGGCCAGTTCCAGAGCTTCAAAGTCCGGCGGAAAATGGATATTCTTATAGGCGTAGCGGGCCTGAGACAGGCGGCAGCGCAGGCGTACATCCTCCGGCAGCACATCCGGCAGGCTGTCCAGGCAGTCGTCCAAAGCCTGGCGCACCGCCTGCATTATGCTCCGTTGATTCAAGCCGGCGCTGAGCCTGTACACCGGCACTATGCGCCCGGTCACCATACCCGCCCGGTCTCCCGGTTCGTAGACAGGGTTCACCATGCTGCGCCGCCCGCCCTTGAACTCTATTCTGCCGAAGAAATTGTAGCTCTCGCCTCGGCGGATATTTTCCTTGGCGTAGGGCTGATTAAAAAATGTTATGTCAACTGATCCGCTGTCATCCACAGCCCGTAGCTTAACCAGGTCCATGCCCCGGCGTATATGGCTGAGTCTGGGGTTGTCCGCCGCCAGAGCCTGGATGCAGACGCTCTCGCCGTCCATGGCGGAGGCAATGGGGGTAAAGCGGCTCCTGTCTTCGTATTTGCGGGGAAAAAAAGAAATAAGGTCATAGAGAGAAAAGACGCCCAGCTTATTCAGGGCCAGCGCCTTTTTCTCTCCTATGCCTTTCAGATATCTTACATCCGTATTTAAATCGGCCATACTTATTCGGTAAAGGTCAGGGAATAGCTCTTGTTGGCTAGAGTGAACTCCTCTATAAGTCCGCTGGTGCAGATTATTTCATTGGAGCTGTTTACCAGTATCATTTCAAATCCGCCATAGTTACGCCAATAGTTCAGGGCATTGGTCTGACCCAGGACGAACATGGCGGTGGACAGACAATCGGCCAAGGTGCCGTCGTCACATATGACGGTGACGGACAGCAGGGAATTGCTCACGGGATAACCGCTCTTGGGGTTTATCAGGTGGTGATAGGTCTTTCCGTTGCTGGTAAAGTAACGCTGATAGGTGCCGCTGGTGACAACGGCGGTTTCGCCCACGCTGATGACGCCCAAAAAGCTGCTGGTGTTGTTGGGGTCCTGAATGGCGATGTTCCAGTTATCTCCGTTGGGCTTCTTGCCCAGGGTCTGTACGTTTCCGCCCAGGGATACTATACCGCTGGTGACTCCGGCCTGGCGCATGGCGTCGATGGCATTTTCGGCGGCGCAGCCTTTGCCCACGGAGGCAAAGCTTATCTGAGTGCCGGCAGGGAAGGATACGGCGTAGGAGCCGGAGCTGGGAAAGCTGGTGAGGGCCATCTTGTCAAAGGCCTTCAGGGAGAGATCCTGGGACAACTCCTCGTCTGTGGGGACGTAATAGTGGCCGTCTACAAAACCCCAGCGTTTTATCACCGGATAGAGGCTCAGGTCCAGAGCTCCGCCGGACTTGTCATACACGTCCTTTGCAGTGCTGAGCATCTTGGCTACCTGAGCCGTAATTGAGACATTGGCGCCTTGGGCGTTGTTTATGGCGTAGGTTATACTGGTGTCCAGCTCAGGGTCGAGAATGGAGTCCATGGATAAAATGACGCTCTGGGCTGCGTCCAGGCCGGCCTCCCGTGAGTTGCCGTAGGCGGTAAGGGTCATCACCGTATCCATGGCAAAGATTTCACGCTGGCTCTCCTTAGTCTCGCCGCAGGCGGCAAGGGGCAGAATCATGGCTGCGCACAGCAGGGCGCATAAAAGTTTATAGCAGGTCTTTATGTGCTTCATAGAATTCTCTGTAATCCTTCAACATATATTTAAGAAGATTGGGCGTATCCAGCTGATAGGGGCAGCGGCTGGCGCAGCTGCGGCAGCCTATACAGTCGTTTATCTTCTCCATCTTTTCCCGCCACTGCGGGCTCATATACTGCTGCCAGGGGGAACGGCGCAGGAGCATGTTCATGCGTGCGCAGTTGTATATCTCTATCCCGGCGGGGCAGGGCAGGCAGTATCCGCAGCTGCGGCAGAAGCTGCCGGAGAGCTCCTGCCTATCCTTGCGGATAAAGGCGGAGAGCTCCTCATCCATGTCGGGATCTTCCTGAGCCAGACTCAGCCATTGCTCCAGTTCCTCAATCTTTTGGATACCCCAGATGGGCACCACGTTGTCATAGCCTTTCATAAAGGCATAGCAGGCTCTGGCATTGGTGAGCATGCCGCCGGCCAGACCCTTCATAGCTATGTAGCCCATGTCTGCCGCCCTGCATTTCTCAGCCAGAGCCAAATCCCGTTGGCTGGATATATAGCTAAAGGGGAACTGCAAGGTCTCAAACAGACCGGAGGCAATGCAGTCTTCGGCGATGTTTACCCGGTGGGAGGTGACTCCGATATGCCTTATCCAGCCTCTTTCCTTTGCGATCATCGCTCCGGCATAGGCTCCATTAGGGTCGTCGGGATTAGGGACCTCGGTTACCTGGTGGAACTGGAAGAGGTCAATATAGTCGGTTTTCATCATACGCAGGCTGTTCTCAATATGGGCCAGGACCCCGTCTTTGTCCCTGGCGGCACTCTTGGTAGAGATTATTATCTTATCTCTCACATCGCTGAGAGCAAGCCCAATTTTCTTCTCGCTGTCGGTGTAAGCGTTGGCAGTATCAAAGTAGTTGATGCCGCCGTCATAGGCGGCCCTGAGCAACTTTATGGCATAGTCTTCCTGGCAGCGTTGGACCGGCAGGCAGCCCATTGCCGTGGAGCTGACCATCAGTCCGGTTTTGCCGAGGCGGATCTTTCTCATTGCCTCATCTCCTTGAAAAATAATAATTGAATAAAAACTTAAAACAGCTATTTACTTTAGAGAAGAAGTTTGCTATAATAACTGATGCGGTCCCGGAAGCGGAGCAATAAAGCCCCTGACTTCCGGCTTTACCTTGGAAGTATACCATATTTTGTTTCCAATGTAAACCGCAAATCCAATATGTGGCTGTAGCTCAGCTGGATAGAGTGTCAGACTCCGACTCTGAAGGTCGCAGGTTCGAATCCTGTCAGCCATACCATGGCGCTGCGGACGTCATATCGTTCGCAGCGACAATTTTATGTAGAAAAAGCCTGCGCGGCTATACAAACCGCACAGGCTTTTTCACTGAGTTTAACGGAAACCTTAGTCTACCGAATAACTCAGGCTTTCAGCTGAGCTATCATCTCGTCGCAGACTTCGTTCATATCGCCTACAATGCCGTAATCACAGTAGTTGAATATGGGGGCGTCAGGGTCCTTATTGACGGCAATAAACTTGCCGGCCTCTATGCCGGTGACATGGTTCACCGCGCCGGAGACGCCGAAGCCGATATAGAGTTTGGGCTTGATCATTACGCCGGACTGGCCGACCTGGAGTTTATAAGGCAGCAGCTCCCGGTCTACCAGGGGACGGGTGCAGGCCAGCTTGCCTCCCAGCAGCTTTGCCAGCTCCCTGTAGCGGCCCAGGCTCTCCTCGTCCTTAAGACCGGCTCCAACACAGACGATAACTTCGCTGCCGGCTATGTCCAGCTCCGGGTCAAAAGCATCGGCCTTGAAGCCCATAAGCTTGGTGCGGATGTTCTCCACAGGGAAGGATATCTCTTCCTTTATGACCTCAACTTTGGCCTTCTTGCCTACGGGGATGTGCTTGAAAGTGCCGGGACGGATGGTGCCGACCTGGGGACGCAGCACAGGGATGGTAATAACGGCCATTATTTTACCGCCGGCGGCGGGCTCCACAAACTCTATATCCGAGGTCTCAGGGTTGTAAATGAGTTCGGTGGCGTCGCTGGTGCAGCCGGTCTCCAGACGGGCTGCGAAGCGGGGAGCAAAGTCCCTGCCGTTGGTGGTGCCGCCCACCATAACGGCGGAGGCCTTGTACTTCTGGCAAAGCACGGTAAAGAGGTTGGTGTAAGCTTCGGTGTTGTAACGCTCATATCCTGTGCCGGACACCAGGATGAGCTTGTCAACGCCGCAGTCCTTTATCTTCTCCAGCTCGCTTTCCGGGAGATCTCCGGCCACTACGGCCACCAGCTTGTCGCCGGACTTGTCACAGAGCTTTCTGGTCTCGCAGCAGAGCTCAAAAGAAACGGGATGAACCTGAGCACCGTCGTGTTCTATGTACACCCACATATCCTTGTAGTTTTTCTTATCCATTATATGTGCCCTCCTTATTCCTTAATAAGCTCCAGAAGCTTGGAGACGGTTGCATCCAGTCCGCCCTCGTCCAGAATGACGCCGGGTTCGGGCATTACAGGCGGGAACATCCTGGGCACCTTGGTGGGGGAGCCGGGATCGCCTATGCGCTGCTTGTCAAGACCGGGGATGTCCTGAGAGGTAATGGTAACAACGGGGGCCTTCTTGGCGGCCAGCTTGCCCTTCAGGCTGGGGATACGTACAGGGTAATTGGTCTTTTCCATGGTGAACAGGCAGGGCATGGACACTTCCAGTGTCTCGATACCGGTCTCCAGCTCACGCTCTACAATCAGCTTGCCCTTCTCCAGGTCTATCTCCTTTATGAGAGAGGCGCTGGTGACCTGGGCGGCGTTGAAACGCTCCGCCAGCTGTGAGCCCATCTGGCCGGTAGCGCCGTCCAGAGTTTCCTTACCGCAGAAAATGAGGTCATACTTGTCCTGAGTGTTGGCGGCGGAGACTATGGAGTAGCTGGTAGCCAGGGTATCGGCATTGCCGAAGGCCCGGTCGGTCACCAGAATGGCCTTGTCTGCTCCAACGGCCAGGCACTCTCTAAGCACTGCCTCGGCAGCGGGAGGGCCCATGGTTATCAGGGTGATCTCACCGCCGTAGGTCTCCTTGACCTTGACGGCGGCGGACAGGGCGTTGGCGTCCAGGGGATTGAGTATGGCGGGAACGCCGGCACGTATAAGGTTGCCGGTGGCCGGGTCCATACGCATTTGGTCCACATCGGGGACCTGCTTTACACATACAAGAATTTTAAGCATTATATTACCACCTTTCCAGGATTTAAAATGTGTTTAGGGTCAAAAGCCGTCTTCCGGGCGGAAAGCTCGCCGTAGGCGTTTTCGCCTATGGCCTGTCTGTAGTAGCCGGTCTTGGAATAGCCCACGCCGTATTCGCCCACTATGCTGCCGGAGAGCTGGGTGCAGCGGCTATAAACGTCGGCGGCAAAAGCGTCCATGATGGGCAGAAAGTCCTCCTTGGCCCCGTCATAAACAGTATGGATATGAAGCCCGCCGCTGCCCACATGGGCATAGCACATGACCTTGATACCGGCGCTTTCGCCCCTCTCCTTGGCATATTCCACCAACTGGGCAATATTCTCCTGGGGCAAAGTCACATTCAGCTCGTGAGAGCACTTTGCTCCGGCCTCCATTGAGGTGTGGAAAGCGTCATGAGCATCCCAGGTGTCCCGCTTGAGAGTGGGGGTATCTACCACCAGAATATCCAGGCACTCCAGCTCCTCGGCCAGCTCTGCAATAGACTCCATCTTCTCGTCCAGCTCGTCGTCGCTCTCGCCCTCCAGGCCGACCATAAGGGTGGCGCCTACCCGCTCGCCGTCCATCTCTATGGGGAAGACAGGGTTGCCGGTCACATTGCCGGAGAACTCTACAAGGTCGGTGTCCAGATATTCCATGACTGCAGGCTCAAAGCCGGATTCCCTTATTTTGGCTGCGGCATTGAGGCAGGTCTCGGTATCCATAAAGGGGAAGAGAAGAATGACCTCTTTTTCCGGCTTCTTTACCAGTCTCAGGCTCAGCTGAGTGATAACGGCCAAAGTGCCCTCACTGCCGATGACGGAGGCATATTCCTCTTTATCGGAGAGCTTGGCCACTGTGCCGTCGGCAAAGACCAGTACGGCGTCGGCCACATAGTCCTTGGTGCTGCCGTACTTGAGAGCGCAGGGACCGCCGGCATTGGTGGAGACATTGCCGCCTACGGTGGCGGTCTTCTCACCGGGGTCGGGGGGGTAACAGAGCCCGTGCTTTTCGGCCTCGGCCTTCACGTCCTGGAGCAGCATACCGGGCTGCACAGTAATTATCTGAGCATCCTCGTCAAAGGAAACAAGCTGATTAATGCCCTTGAGGGAAAGTACCAGACCGCCCTGAACGGGAACGGAGCCGCCCACCTTACCGGTGCCTGCGCCACGAACTGTGACAGGCAGCTCATACCGGCTGCACAGCTCCATGATATGGGAGACCTCGTCGGTGCTGTGGGCCTCTACCACGGCCTCGGGCATGTGCGCCTCGCCATAGGGCAGTTCGTCGTGACAAAAATCCATGCCAATATCTTCGCCCTGGATAACATTGCCTTTCCCGACTATCTCTTCAAGCCGGGCTGCCATTTCAGCAGAGAATTTTGCAAACATCTTCTATCCTCCATAAGCAGTTATTACCCATACCGCCGCACAAAGTACAGCTGTATTTTACAATTTTATATATGCAAATTGCATGCCGCAAAGAGACAATTACACTAAATTTTATAAGAGAATGTCAAAAAAATTAAAGCGCATTAAAGCGCAGACTAAAAATAAAGCAAGAGCCGCCGGCATGGGAAACCCATGAAAAAAACACCGGCGGCTTGTATTATAAATTTTTGGACCTGCGGAAGGGAGAGTAAGGGGCTTTAGCCCTCAGCCCACCTCCTGCAACACTGTAGTTTCAGCCGGAACATGACCCTTCATCGTAGACAATCTGTTACGTTTGCAAAAAATAGATCAATCTGTTACAGCTTTAACTTTTATCTGTATATCGTATTTT
>CALXGF010000044.1 GCA_944387735.1 uncultured Oscillospiraceae bacterium | reverse complement strand
CTGGGCAAAATGCTGCTGCGCCCGAAAAGCCTTGAAAAATCAAGTCTTTTCTGTGGCGGGTCATTGTATTACGAGGCGGGCCTTGCCCCCTCGCGCTCCCCCGCTGCTCTGTTGTTTTACACCAGAGAATAGTTCTTTGACAGTTTCAAATCCAGGCCCTGGGGTAGTCCCCAGGGCCTGGATTTATTTTTATAGAATTATAAAATAAAGTCTATTTCGTTAGACCGGCATAGCTTCGCCTGAGCTCCAGCTATTCTCCGCTGACTATCCTGTATATCTCCAGACCGGTATCTGCGCTGAGTTCCTCCAGCTTTTCCGCCTGGGCGGAAGGCTCATAGTACTTTCGCAGATATTCCACAGTGCGCTCAATGTCCTTGTCGATAAGCAACGCCTGTGGATTGTCTATCATGTCAGGGTAGGGGTTTTCTATTCCGTACTTCTCCAGCACATGCTCAATGCTGGGATGGTAGAGGCTCCAGCCACCCAGAAGCACTATTCTGTCGGCAAAGCCCTCCGGTGCAGTCTCCAGTGGGCCGTATATCTCATGGTCCATGCTCCACACCTTGCAGAGATATACATGCTCCTTGTCCTCCAGCAGCAGCTCCACCGCCGCCTTTTGGCTGCTTTTGTCCTCCACGCTGTACTGGCCGCTGAAAAGACAGACGTTTTTATTCATATACAGCCCTATAAACAGGGCCAAGGCAGCCAGAACACTGCACAGAGCCTTCTCTTTCTCCAGCTTTTTCCCGTCCATTATAAAGCTCATGGTCAGGGCCAAGGCCAGCAGCAGGCCCATATCAATGCGGTTTGCCAGATAGCGGTTCTGGTAGATCATCAGCAGATAAATAATGCCGAAGAAGCCCAGGCTAAGTCCAAGTCCCAGCCAATGTCGCAGGCTGCGGCAGCCGCAGGCAAACCACAACAGCAGCATAAGGGCCGGAGCATAGAAGGCCAGAGTCTTTGCCAAACCGGGCACGGCCTCGTCCAGGAACACCCCAAGGCACTCGCCGACGCTCTTGCGGCTTATAAGCTCATTTCGGGCCTCCAGCACCGCTTTTATCTGCTCCAGGGAAAATTTCTCCGTGTCGTAGAAGCTCCAGTTTTTCAGGAAGTGCACTGCGTTCTCATCCATATCCAGAGAGTCGTAGACCTCCTGCATCTCCTGGTAATCCGGCAATTCGCCATAGTCCACCAGCAGGCTGCGTGCGTCGTTGTACCGGGTAAAGTAGCCGTAGTCTCCTCGGGTCCACATAAAGCGGTCAAAGCCAAAGAGCAGCAGCGTCGCCGCCAAAAGCAGAAGGAAAGGCCGGACATAGAGCCACAGGCGTCTCAGCCGCTCACCTGCGGTCTTTTTCCCGCAGGCTTTCCATATACCCAGCAGCGCAGCAAGTCCCGCCGGGGTCATAAGCGCAGCCACGCCGAAAAATTCCTCAAAGCGCCAGAGATAGCCCAGCACGGCCAATATGAAGCCCATGACAAGAGGGCTGGTCCTTGTCTCCCCATCTATCCCCTTGGCATGGAGCATGAGGCTCAGTCCCCCGGCGGCAGCAACGGCGCTAACCTTGGAAAAGGCCGGGTACAGATAGGCGTTCATGCCCACGGTCATCAGAATGAGGGCGCTCATACACAGGGCGGGCAGCGGAGGAAAACGCCGCAGCAGGACCCAGGTCACAGCGGAAAAGCCCAGGAACATCAGGGCATATTGGCTTATGCTATACCAGTTCAGGTTATCTCCCGCCAGGGTGTACAGGCATTTTAAAAGGAAGCCCAGAACGATGTTTATAAACGGGATGTAGGCGCTCTTCTCCCCCATCTGGCCGTCTACGAACTTGCTCATCAGCACCTCGTCGTTGGTCTCAAAGCGGGGGCTAAAGCAGCTGAGCATGAGAACCAGGAACAGGGCGTTGAGCGCCAGAGCCGCCGCCGTCCTCAGTCCTCCCTCCCTGTCCCATTTCAGCTTCGCTCTATCAAATAAAGACATATCGTTTCCTCAGCTAAGTATCATGTAGATCTCCAGCCCGGTCTCGCTGCTGAGGGGCTGGAGCAGCTCCGCCCTGGCCTGCGGGTCATAATTGTGCCTTATAAAATCCAGCGGCACGCTGATGTCGCCGCTTATTATGCAGGCTTTGTCATTATTCACCAGGTCCCGCAGAGGCTCCTCTATACCGTGGGCCGCCATGGCGGCGTTGTTCAAGGGGTGGTTCTCGCACCAGTCCCCTATCAAAACTATGCTGTCCCCATATCCGGCGGGCACAGTCTCCAGCGGGGAGTACAGTGTCAGGTTGATGGCGTCCACCTCCGCCAGGAAGAAGTGCTCGTCGGCAATGAGGGCCTCTATGGCCGCCTTGTGACCGCTGTCGTCCACCAGGATCTTGTGGGGATAGAAATAGCAATAGTCCCGGTTCTGCCGGTAGCCCAGGCCAAGGCAGAGGCATAGCAGTATCAGGCAAAGCAGGCTGTCACCTCTGGTCTTTCGGGGGTCGATAAGCCAGAGCAGGCTCACCGCCAGGGCAAAAAAGAAGCCCGCATCAGTCCTGTTGACCAGGAATCGCCCCTGGTATATGAGGTAGAGATAAAGCAGCCCGAACAGGATAAAGCTCAGCCCACAGCTCAGCAGCTCCTTCAGTCCGCGCCTTCCCCAGGCAAGCCACAGTACCAGCGCCGCCATGAGGCCATATACCGGCTTTTGTATGAAAAAAGCCCCAAGGCAGCTGTCCAGAAATACCCCAAGACATTCTCCCGGAGATGGCTTTTGCACCAGCTGGTCCCTGGCGTCACTGAGACTCGCATATGCGTCCTCAGTCCATACTGAACGCTCATAGCAGTTTACCATGAACATGTCCCGAGCGTATTTATCAATACCCAGGCTGTCATAAGCCTCCGGCATCTGCTCATACTCCGGTACCTTGTAATCCACGAAGCGGCTGCGCTGGGCGTTGAACCGCTTATATTCGCTGTAATCGCTCTTGTCCCATATAAGCCCGTTGCCGAAAAAAAGCCCGGCAGCCAGGACCATGACAAAGATGAACGGCAGCGCAAAACCGGCGGCAGCCTTCAGCCTTTTCCCCGCCGGAGCAAGAGAGCAGCTGCTTTCCAGAGCCCACAGCCCCAGAGGGACCATCAGTACGGCGCAGGCGGCAAACTCCTTGTCCCGCAGCATAAGGGCAAAGAGCAGTTCTGCTGCACCCAGGAGCATGGGCAGCCATTTCTTTGCGCCGCCCCTTTCCGAAGAGGCGGTGAGCATAAGGCTCACGCCCCCTACGGCAGCTATGCCGGCGGTCTTGGTATAAGTCAGCGCCAGGTAGCTGTCCGCCCCGAAAAAGCTCAGCACAGCCATAGATGCGGCAGCGGCAGGCAAAGGCTCCAGGCGTTTAAAGAGCATATAGCTCAGCCCGGTGAAGCTCAGCAGCAGCATGGCATACTGGAGCAGGGAAAACATGGGCAGAGCGTTTCCGCTTAGGTCATACAGCCCAATCAGCAGTCTCGCCAGAAAATAGTTGATGTATATGACGAAGGGGCTCTTTACGGCGGTCTGGCCGTCCAGATATTTCTGGACGGTCAGATCGTCGTTCTCCTCGAACCTGACTTCAAAGCACAATAGCAGCACAGTCAGAAAAGCCACATTCAGCAGTATGGCAAACAGCAGCCTAGCCCTGTCGCTTTTGTACCAGTCTTTGCCAAGTATCATAAACGGTTTACCCTGCATCCCGACTTACCAATCTGTAGATGTCTATCCCAACCTTGTTGCTGAGTTCCGGAATAAGCAGGGCCTCGGCATCCTCGTCATAATAATGCTTTATATATCTCATTAGCTCATCAATATCATTGGGTATAACATAGACCTTGTCATTGTCTATCGCATCCCTGTAGGGATTCTCCAGCCCATATCCTGAAAGCAGCTCCATCACCTGGGGGTGCCTCACCACCCAGCCCCCGGAGAAGTACAGCTTGTCTCTGTAGCCCTGGGGCATTGGCTCCAGAGGGGAACATGTCTGCAGGTTCAGCGCCATATTTCCCACCAGGAACAGGTGTTCATCCTCCATTAAGGTCTCTATCTGATATGTCGTATACTCCATATTTTCTATACCTGTCCATGGAGGTTGATAAAAACGATACTGGTAGCAGCATATAGGCGCCGACAGCAAGGCCGCCAGCAGACACAGTCCGCATCTCCATTTTGCTACCTTACGCTTATCCATCTGCCAAAGGAAGCATGCCATAACGGGCATGAACAGGCCAATATCCACCCGGCCGAACATATAACGCTCCAAATATATCAGTATCAAATACATGCAGCTGAAAATCAGGAGCTGGCTCAGCAGGACCAAAAGTCTGTATCTGTTGTGTTTAGCCAAAAACAGCCACAGCAGCCCTGCCATGATGAATCCCCAAAAGAATCTGTAGCCGGTAAAATCCCGCCAGCAGCCTGCATAGGTTTTTAAAAGCTCCTGGAAATTCGGGTATAGTCCCTGCTTGTCCCTGGCTTCTACCACCTGCCGGCATACCTGGGTGTTCCAGATATCCGTATCATCAAACCCGCAGTAGTTCAGGGCCATATTGCATATCTCCGGGCTCAGGCCCATCGCATCATACTCCTGGGGCATAGTATCGTAGGTATTCAGGCTTCTGTGATAATCCGTAAGCTCCCTGACGCTGTAAATAAATTCCTTATATTCACGGTAGGGGCTTTGCCGCCAGATAAGCTCATTTCCGCCATAGGCGCCGGCGGCAATGGCCAGCATTATCAGGAAGGGTAGACTGTAGGAAAAGGCGGCTTTCAACTTGTTCTGTCTGCCTTTTAAATATATAAACAGCTCGTACAGCCCCACAGGAAACATCAGCGCCAGTACCATTGCAAAGGACTCGCTTCTCAGTACGCTGGAGAGGACGCTCAGCCCTATGCCGAAGACCTGCGCCGCCCTGGCTTCAACCCCGCCTGTCTGCCGGTTTCTTGCAAAGAACATGAGCAGAATTCCGGCCGTGGCAGCTATTGAAGCAGTTTTGGTATAGCTTAGATATATGTAGCAGTCGGCTGCAAAGGAGCCCAGCACGCAGGCAGCGGCAGCCAGGGCGACAAAGAAATCACAGCGCCGCAGCAAAATATAGCTTATTCCGGTAAAGGAGAGAAACAGCAGAGCGTATTGGAAATAGCTGTAAATGGGATAGGCATTGCCGCTCAAATCATATAGCCACCTGAGTGGGACGGCCAGAAAATAATTACAGAACAGCACAAAATTGCTTTTATTGGCCATTTGCCCGTCAATAAACATGGAGATAAACATGTCGTCGTTTATCTCATATGTGGGCATAAACACCTTCAGCAAGGCGCATAAGAATACGAGATTTGCTCCGGCGGCCAGCAGCATTAGTACGCCGTTACTTATTCGTCTCTCACCTGTCAGTGGCATCGGCTGTATCTCTCCCAAACGACTCATTTCACGCTCTCTGCAAAGCGCAGGAAAGCGGCCCGGCCCTGTTCATCCCTCTTGAAGACGCCGGCATGCTCCAGCACCTCCTGGAACACCACTCCCACTTCTTGGCGCAGTATCTTCTCCGCATCCTCCTTGCTGAAGTCGTAGCGGGTTTTCAGCTCCTCGGCCCAGGGGGCGTGCTTTGCGGTGCTCTCGGAGGCATAGAGGTCCCCTCCGTTTTTCAGCAGCTCCGCCAGCTCTCGCAGCTCTTCCTTGAGCCTTGCCGGCAGCACTGCCAGACCCATTACCTCGATGAGCCCTATGTTTTCTTTCTTTATATGATGGAGCTCCGCATGGGGATGGAACAGGCCAAGAGGGTGTTCTTCCGTTGTCAGGTTGTTGCGCAGCACCAGGTCCATCTCGTAATCCTTGCCCCGGCGGCGGGCTATGGGGGTGATGGTGTTGTGAGGTTCCCCGTTGGTCTCGGCAAAGATGCTCACGCTCTCGTCGCTGTATCCTCTCCAGGCACCCAGTATCTTGTCCGCCAGCTGGGCTATGCGCCCGCTGTCGGCACAGCGCAGGCGGATAACGGACATGGGCCATTTCACTATGCCCGCCTGTACGTCGGCAAAGCCGGGGAAGGAGAGCTCATGCTCAATTTTCGCCTTCTCCATGGCAAAGCAGTAATTGCCGCCCTGGAAGTGGTCATGGCTGAGGATGGAGCCGCCCACTATGGGCAGGTCCGCATTGCTGCCCAGGAAATAGTGGGGGAACTGACGCACGAAGTCCAGCAGGCGCAGGAATGTGCTCTTGTCTATCTTCATGGGCACATGCTTTTCGTTGAGGACTATGCAGTGTTCGTTGTAGTACACATAGGGGGAATACTGGAGGAAGAAGTTTTCCCCGTTGAGCTTAAGAGGGATTATTCTGTGGTTGGACCTGCCGGGATAGTCCATACGTCCGGCATAGCCCTCCGCCTGACGGCAGAGGAGGCATTTGGGATAGCCGGAGCTCTTCTGGAGCTTGGCGGCAGCTATGGCCCTGGGATCCTTCTCCGGCTTGGAGAGGTTGATGGTGATGTCAATATCCCCATACTGGGTCTTGGACACCCACTTCATATCCTTTATCACCCTGTAGCTGCGGATATAGTCCGTATAGCGGCTGAAATCATAGTACCACTGGGTGGCCGCCATGGGGCTTATCTTATACTGATACCAGAACTTTTCTATGACCTGGGAGGGTCTGGGGGTGAGTGCGCCCATAAGTCTGGAGTCCAGCAGATCCCGGCTGGTAACGCCTCCCGGTATGATGCCTCTCTGCTCCGCATCGTTCAGCAGTCCCTTCAGTATCTCTTCAAGGGGGGGATCGAAGAGCAGCTCCTCCGGCGCCTCAAAGCTGTCCACCTCCAGGATGGCGAGGATGCTGTTCAAGGCCCAATATCTGTCCTCCCTCTCGATAAGCTTCCTGGAGATACCGTAGTTAATAAGCTGAGCTATCCTGATGTTTCTTTTTTCTTCTGCCGTCATTTTATACACCGACCTTTCGCCTGTTTTATTGAAAGTGATATGCGGCGCTTTTTCTCCTCCACATCCAGCACCACTACCTTTACCACATCGCCTACCGCCAAGACCTCGCTGGGATGGCGGATAAACTTGTCGCTTATCTGAGAAATATGGACCAGCCCGTCCTGATGTACGCCTATGTCCACAAAAACTCCAAAGTCAATGACATTTCGTACCGTCCCGGTCAGCTCCATACCGGGCTTGAGATCCTTTATCTCCAGCACGTCCCGGCGCAGCAGAACCGGGGGCAGCTCGTCCCTTGGGTCCCGGCCCGGCTTCAGAAGCTCGGAAACTATATCCCTGAGGGTGGGCTCGCCCACGCCGCAGTCCTCCGCCGCTCTGGCGGCCCCGTAATTCTCCAGCCTCTCAGGCAGCTGGGCTATATTCCCGGCGGCCACGTCCTCCAGGCTGTAGCCGCACAGCTTTAAAAGCTTTTCCGCAGCGGCATAGCTCTCCGGATGGACGGCGGTATTGTCCAGCACCTGCTTGCTCTCCGGCACTCTTAAAAAGCCGGCGCACTGCTGAAAGGCTTTGGGCCCCAGCTTGGGCACTTTGGTTATGCTCTTGCGGCTGGTAAAGACGCCGTTTTCCTCCCGATAGGCCACAATGTTTTTTGCCGTGGTCTTGTTCAGTCCCGATACCCTTTGCAGCAGAGCGGGAGAGGCGGTGTTTATATCCACCCCCACGGCGTTGACGCAGTCCTCCACCACGCCGTTCAAAGTTTCCTCCAGCTTGGCCTGGGGCATGTCGTGCTGGTACTGGCCCACGCCTATGGCCATGGGCTCTATCTTCACCAGCTCTGCCAGGGGGTCCTGGAGCCTGCGGGCTATGGACACCGCCGAGCGCAGGTTCACGTCATAGTCGGGGAACTCCTCGGCCGCCAGCTTGGAGGCGGAATAAACCGAGGCTCCGGCCTCGTTTACAATGGCATAGGATTGGCCGCCCCCCAGCTGATGAAGCATCTCCACAGTCATCTGTTCCGTCTCCCTGGAGGCGGTGCCGTTGCCTATGGCTATGTGTTCCACCCCATGCTTTTTTATCAGAGCGGAGAGTATGCGTATTGCTTCAGCCTTTTTCCCTTCCGAAAATGTGGGGTAGACCACGGCAGTATCCAGTACCTTTCCCGTGCCGTCCACCACCGCCACCTTGCATCCGTTGCGGTAGCCGGGGTCCAGGCCCATGGTGACCTTGCCCTTTACCGGCCGCTGCATCAGCAGGGGCTTGAGGTTCAGAGCAAACATCTTTATGGCGCCCTCGCAGGCAGTATCCGTGAGGCTGCTCCTGGTCTCCCGCTCCAGGGAGGGGAAAATGAGCCGGTCATAGGCGTCGTCGGCAGCGGCACGGACAAAGGCCATGGCGCTGCTGCCCGGTTTTATCACCGCCCGGCGCAGCCGCTGCAGAGCGGCCTCCCTGTCCAGCTCCAGCGAGACCTTCAGCATGCCCTCTTTTTCGCCCCGGTTTATGGCCAGGATCTGGTGGCCCTGGAGACGGCCGAGGCTCTGACTGAAATCATAGTACAGGCGGTAGACGCTGTCCTCCTCCGTGGCGGCGCAGGAGACAAGAGCGCCCTTGGCGTTTATATATTCCCTGAGCATGCCCCTTATGGCCGCATCGTCGGAGATCATCTCGGCAATTATATCTGAAGCTCCCGTCAGGGCCTCCTCCACGGTCTCCACGCCCTTTTCCGGGTCTATATAGTCTTTTGCAAGTTCCTCCGGGGCCGGAAGGTCCCGGTCCTGCTGAAAGAGCAGCTGCGCCAGAGGCTCCAGGCCCTTTTCCCTGGCCACGGTGGCCCTGGTACGACGCTTCTGTTTATAAGGCCGGTATAGGTCCTCCAGGGCGGCCAGAGTCTCCGCCTCGTCTATGGTCTGGGAGAGCTCCTCCGTCAGCTTGCCCTGTTCCTCTACGGCTTTCTTCACCGTCTCCCGGCGCTGCTGGAGATTGCGCAGGTATTCCAGCCGCTCCGCCAAAGTGCGGAGGCTTGTGTCGTCCATGGCTCCGTGGAGTTCCTTGCGGTAGCGGGCTATGAAGGGGATGGTGTTTCCCTCGTCCAAAAGGCTGATGACGTTATCTATATGGCTTTGGGGCCTGTCCAGCTCCCGAGCCAGTATCTGGCTGATGGTCTCCAAATTATGTCTCCTTTTATTGGCTGCTTTTTCTGCACATTATACCACAGCAGTTTGGGTTTATCAATGTTGAATTGTCCATTTTTGACAAAAGAATAGGATAAAATAGTCTTAGGCAGGTGAGGATTCCTCAGACCTGCCCAAGCCGTTTCCAGGATATGTAAATTTATTTTATAATAAAGCTATGGATTTTGCCCTCCAGGCTGAACTCCACTCTCAGCTCCCCGTCGTTAAGCGCCCGGACGTCCTCCGCCTCCCGGTTTTTCAG
This sequence comes from uncultured Oscillospiraceae bacterium, assembly GCA_944387735.1. Taxonomy (GTDB): domain Bacteria; phylum Bacillota; class Clostridia; order Oscillospirales; family Oscillospiraceae; genus Limivicinus. Next base: position 318 of record CALXGF010000044.1, on the reverse strand, counting down.
CATTTGCCTGTACTGCGCCAGGGCGGCCGGGGAATAGTCGGACATATCGTCGGAGCAGAGGAGCATGCCCCCAAAGAGGCTGCAGCAATCTGCCAGGAGCTTTTTCTCCCTGTCCGTCAGTTTGATATTGTCCTCTCTCAGGAAGAACACGTCCGGGTCGCTGAGAAAGGCCCGTCCGTTGAGCTGGCGGCGGAAGATGCTGTTGTATATTGCCTGTTTTGTGGATACCCGCTCCAGGTTAGTGCGGCGCATTATCCAGGTATTGTCCCAGTCCAGACCCACGTCGCAGCTCACCCGGCAGTAGTCCACCAGGCCGAA
>CALXGF010000043.1 GCA_944387735.1 uncultured Oscillospiraceae bacterium | reverse complement strand
CGCTGTCTATGCCTTTCACCAGCACCCGGCCCTCCGTGGGCGCCAGGATGCCGTTCATGTGCTTTGCCAGAGTGGACTTGCCGGAGCCGTTATGGCCCAGCACCGCCACGAAGCTGCCCGCCTCTATTTCCAGATTTATGCCGCACAGGCTCTCCATCTGGTCGCCGGGGTAGGTAAAATGTACGTTTTCAAACTTGATTATGCTCAAGGCTTTTTATCCTTTCGGTCTAAGCCGCTGTATGGTTTATGTTTCCGCCCCACGGCGGAGATGGGAACCGGCAGACGGGAAGCGACGCCGCGGTCTCCAAGCCGTCTTGTCCCCGAATCAAAGCCCAGCCTCAGCGGGTTTGATTCGGGAAGGAGGAGCAAGGGAACCGGCGCAGTTTCAGGCAAGGGGCAAAGCCCGGCGCCGGAAACGGAGTCCGGCGGACTTTGCTCCGACGTTTTGGCTCATTGCCGTTCCCGGCCCGGCATTGAAACCGGGCCGCCAACGGCGAGCCTGCGGAGAAACCTGACCTGCTTTTCTCTCGTTTCCTCGCCAAAAAGCACCCTGCTTTTTGGCGAAAAGGAGCGGCCGTCAGAGGTGGACATCTTCGCCCTCCGGCGGAGATGGGAACCGTCAGACGGGAAGCGACGCTGCGGTCCCTGAGCCGTCTTGTCCCACCGAATCAAAGCCCAGCCTCAGCGGGTTTGATTCGGGAAGGAGGAGCAAGGGAGCCGGCGCAGTTTTCGGCATAGGGCAAAGCCCGGCGCTGGAAACGAAGTCCGGCGGACTTTGCTCCGACGTTTTGGCTCTTTGCCGTTCCCGGCCCGGCATTGAAACCGGGCCGCCAACGGCGAGCCTGCGGAGAAACCTGACCTGCTTCATCCGCCCCCGGCGGCGCAGGTCAGCTTTCCCACCGACACGTTGCGCCGCAAGGGAGGCAGAGGCCGCTGTCGGTCACCGGCAGGCCCAGCTCCCGGCTTTCGGAGCGGCCGCCGAACTTTTTTGTGAATATACTCTCCGTCACATAGCTGAGCACCGAGGCTGAAAGGCCGGTGGTGTAGGAATTGATTATCACGAACAAAGGCTCATCGCTGAGCACCCCGGCGCAGAGGGACACAAAGGGCCAGAGGTTCTGCTCCAGCTTCCACACCTCGCCCCCCGGCCCCCGGCCGTAGGAGGGCGGGTCCATGATTATGGCGTCGTAACGCCGTCCCCGGCGTATCTCCCGCTCCACGAACTTGCCGCAGTCGTCCACTATCCAGCGGATGGGGGCCTGGCTCAGTCCTGAGGCGGCGGCATTCTCCTTGCCCCAGGCTACCATGCCCTTGGCGGCGTCCACATGGCAGACCTGAGCCCCGGCCTTGGCGCAGGCCACGGTTGCGGCCCCGGTATAGCCGAAGAGGTTCAGCACGCTTATGGGCCTGCCCGCCGAGCGTATCTTGGCCATGGCCCAGTCCCAGTTGCAGGCCTGCTCCGGGAAAAGGCCGGTGTGCTTAAAGTTCATGGGCTTTACGTTGAAAGTCAGTTCCCCGTAGCGTATCTGCCAGTTTGCCGGCAGCTTGCCCTTGTCCCAGCTGCCGCCGCCGGTCTCGCTGCGGCGGTAGCGAGCGTCCCGGTCGTTCCAGTGGGGATTGCGCCGGGGGGTATCCCATATGGCCTGGGGGTCCGGGCGCACCAGATAATATTTCCCCCAGCGTTCCAGCTTCTCCCCCTTGGAGCAGTCGATGAGCTCAAAGTCCTTCCATTTATCTGAAATCCACATGTTTATCTCCGAATTGTATATCTATCCATAATTAGACAGTGTATTTTACCATTAAAGCCCTTTGAGGTCAAGGACTGCCGGATTTTTTTAACAATAGTTTTCCCTGCTGCCCTCCGTCAAAAACGCCCTGCCAAAAGGCAGGGCGTTTTTGACGCAGATATCCTCTTTCTCACGGCGATTCCGGGCCTCACCAGCACTTTTTGCAGGGGGTATAGCCCATGCTCTCCGCCTGGCTCAGACTCACCTGGGCAGGGTCCTTCATGCTGCTGCACTCGGGGTCGCTGTGGTACTTGGAGCCGCTCTTGGGTATCCATACCATGGTCTCCTGGCTCTGTGGCTCCTCCGTCTCCTCCGGGTCCGGCTGGGGGCTTTCCGGTGCGGCAGGCTTTGCTATGCTCTGCTTCTTTCCGCCGGGGGTCAGCAGCTGCTCCTCCGTGGCGCTCTTGTCCGTGGTGACGGTGAGCTCCTTCCCGTCGGAGCTGATAATGATGTCTCCGTTCAAATCGGTACGCAGTATACGGCAGTCCGCATCCCGCAGGCGGCTGAGGGTGTTTTCCTCCGGGTGCTCATAGCTGTTGCCCTCCCCCACGGAGATGACGGCGTATTCCGGCATTACCTCCCGGAGGAAGGGATAGCCGGTGCTGGTGTCGCTGCCGTGGTGGCCCACTTTAAGCACGTCCGCCTTCAGCTCGGCTCCGGAATCCAGCACAGCCTGCTCCGCTTCCCGCTCGGCGTCCCCGGTAAAGAGGAAGGAGGTCTCCCCGTAGCGTATTATCAGGATAATGGAGCTGTCGTTGGTATCCTCCCCGGCGTTGAGGCCCAGTATCTCCACCTTTGCGCTGCCCAGGGCGTACTCGTCCCCCACCTCCGGTACCGTAAGGCCGCCGCCCTTTTCCTCGGCGTATTCCTTGAAGGTCTCAAAAACTCCGCTGTCGTAGTCCGTCACCGGGCAGAGGCTCAGCTCCGCCTCCCCATAGCTGAAGGCCCCCGGCAGTCCGCCGATGTGGTCCTCGTGGGCATGAGTGCCCACAACAATGTCCAGCTTTTCCGCCCCGGCCTTTTTCAGCACCGTGTAAATAATATCCGAATCGCCCCGGTTGCCGCCGTCTATGAGCATATAATGTCCGTCGCACTCCACCAGAGCGGCGTCCGCCTGGCCAACGTCTATAAAGTGTACCGAAAAGCTGCTCCCATCCGGCAGGGTTGCCGCCGAAGGCGTCGGCGCCGTCTGAGAAGGAGAAGCCGACGGCGCAGGCGAGGCTGCCGCCGGGGCGGCGCCGCAGCCGGCAATAAGCAGCAGGGCCAGGCACAGGGCTATAAGGCTGACTTTTATTTCCCTTCTTTTCACGCTGTTCCCTCCGTGTTTCGTATAAAGTTCAGGGGTCCTTGCGGGACCCCTGATGATTTTCTTTGTTCTATTGTAGCACAGCCCAGGGAAAATTTCCAGATAAGATAATTAATCCACGGCCTTGAATTTCAGAACAACTTTGAAAAGGTCCCCGTCCACGGTGAGCTCCAGCTCGCCGTTCTGCAGCTGCACAAGGCTGCGGGCTATACTGAGCCCTAAGCCGCTGCCCTCGGTGTTCCGGGAGCTGTCGCCTCGGACAAAGCGCTCCATCAGCTCCTCGCCGCTGATATTCAGCTGACTGGCGGAGATATTGCGGAAGGTGACGGTGGCCTTGCCTGCTGCCTTGTCCAGGTTGAGATACACCCTTGTCCCGGCCATGGCGTACTTGCACACGTTGTTGAGCAGGTTGTCAAAGACCCGCCACATGTGCCGCCCGTCGGCCATTCTCACCACCGGCTCCTCCGGCTTTGTGATCACCAGCTCCAGCCCGGCCGCCTTCAGCTTTTCGGCATACTCGCCGGCGCTCTGGTCTATCAGAACTCCCAGTTCACAGCGTTCCATGTTCACATTCAGATTCCCGGTGCTGGCCTTGGAAGCCTCTATCAAGTCGTCTATGAGTTTTTTCAGCCTTGCCGACTGGCGGGACAGCACCTGGATATATTCCTTTGCCTTCTCATTGTCTATCTCCTCCTTCTCCAGCAGGTCAACATAGTTGATAATGGAGGTGAGAGGAGTCTTTATATCGTGGGAAACATTGGTTATAAGCTCGGTCTTGAAATGCTCCGACTTCATTCTGGAATTCACGGCCTTGTTCATTCCCTCGCTTATACGGTTGAGCTGCTCGCCGTGCTCCCTCAGGGGTCCGTACATTTTCCCGGTGTCCACATGATAGTCCATGTTTCCCTGGGAAATCTCCTTTCCTGCCTTCAGAAGCTTTTTCATGCACAGCAGCACATACAGCGTCAGCAGCACCAGCACGGAGCGCTCTATAAACCAGCTGAACAACATAAAGCCGCCGCCGGCGCCGAAGCCCACTATCCATAAGAACTCTATAAACAAAATTCCGAATATGATCACAGAGGCCCTGGGTATGAGGGCCATGCCTTTCAGGGTCCGGCCCACGAAGTCCATCAGCTTTTTAAACACACGCCAGCACCAGAGGAGCAGGCGGATGCTGATGCAGCTCTTTATAACATTGCCCATTTTCAGCCGCCGGGCAAAGCTAATACACCACCACAGGCACAGAGCCGCCGCCGCCTCAAAGATGAGCACATAGGCCACCAGCTTTGCAGCATTGGCGTCCCCATAGCTGAATCCGATCAGCAGCTGCATAAGTATGACCCCAGCCGCAGCAACAAGGACGGTCAGCACATCGAAGGGGAGGCGCTCGGTTATGCCGGACTGTATCTCCTCGCAGCCTTTCCTGTGTCCCGCAGCGGCCATGAGGAAGGCAAAGCAGGCCAGAGCCAGCAGTGCGCTGGCTACCATGACGCCCAGCAGCAGATTGCTGTAGGCAAAGCACACGCTGATAATCCTGGTCATGGTGGCCACTTCGCTGTTTTCCGTCACGGTGTCCAGAACATATCCCACCATGCTGTAGCGGACCGGGACCGGGGCCGCTTCCACATAGGCCGACTGATTGGGCTCCGCCGTGAGAGCTGGGCTTGCTGCGGGCTCCTGAGTCTGGGCGGCCGCCGTGGGAGCGGGGCTGATACTGGGCTCCGGACTACTTATACTGCCGCTTAGCATAGCTTCATCCCCTTCTGGTGAAGCTGTGGGCTGAGGTTTCTCCTCCACCGCCTCCGTGGGCTGGGGGCTGCTTTGGGCGTCCTCAGCCTGAACGGCGGCAGTCTGAGGCTCCGTGCTCACGCTGGGTTCCGGGGAAATCCCCTCCCGGCTCGCTTCCTCTTCCCACATCCAGGCATTATACGCAGCGGAGTCTTCCGCAGGATACCAGAAGCCGTAGGGGCTGGTTTCCAGCATATAGCTTTGGGAGCCCAGGCCGTCATATACCACCTTTTTGTCCTGGTCGTATATGGTGAAGGTCATGCCGACGGTACTGTCCAGCTCCTCCGGGTCGGCTCCGTAGCGGTAGCCCTCCATGTTGTTGAGCATCTTATTAACGCACCAGGGCTCCAGATAGTTGCGCAGCACGCCCTCCAGGCTGGAGCCTGAATAGCCTCCGTAGCTGTACAGCACTCCCACGCCCATGAAGCTTATAAACATCGCTGCGGCAAAAACCAGTATCAGAATAAAAGCCAATATCTTGGCAAGGGAACTGCTTTTAAGATTTTTCATTTTTCTTCCCTCTCTCCATCTTGTAGCCCTGGCCCCACACGGCCTTGATGTATCTGGGCTCGGCGGGGTTTATCTCCAGCTTTTCCCGCAGATGCCGTATGTGTACGGCCACGGTGCTCTCCGCCCCGTAGGGCTCGTCCTTCCACACCAGCTTGTATATCTCCCTGGGGGAGAATACCCGTCCGGGATTGTTCATGAGAAGCTTGAGTATCTCGTACTCCGTGGGGGTGAGGTTCACCGGCTCTCCGTCCACCGTCACATCCTTGCTGCCGTCGTCCAGGCTGATGCCCCCTATGTTCAGGGTACTCTCCCCGGAACTGCTGCCCCCCAGACGCATATAGCGGCGCAGCTGGCTGCGTACCCTGGCCAGAACCTCCAGGGGATTGAAGGGCTTGGTTATATAGTCGTCGGCCCCGATGTTCAGGCCCAGTACCTTGTCGGTGTCCTCGCTCTTGGCGGTCAGCAGTATCACCGGCACATTGCTGTATTCCCTCAGCTTCACCACGGCGCTGATGCCGTCCATCTTGGGCATCATTATATCCAGCAGTATCAGGTGCACCTGCTCCCTGTCCAGAATGTCCAGGGCCTCTTGGCCGTTATAGGCTTCCAGTACCCTATATCCCTCCGGCTCCAGATATATCTTCAGAGCCGAGACAATATCCTTTTCGTCGTCGCACACAAGTATGTTGTACATTTTTCCACCTCGTTCTGTCCTGGGTAGGGCCCGGCGCCGGGTTTTCCCTTTCCCTTGGTCTTATTCTACGTCAAAATTGATTAAAAACCAATGGGGCAATAATTTAAGATTTATTTAAGGTCCCGCCGCCCTTTACGGCGAAATCCGGAAGACTTTGGGCCGGAAAGGAAGAAAGCGTTTGAATCCTCATCGCCTTGCGCTTTTGCGCAGGCTGTGACATTCAAACGCTTTCTGACGCTACTCGTCCAGCTTCAGCACTGCCAGGAAGGCCTCGGTGGGTATCTGCACCGTGCCCAGCTGACGCATCTTCTTTTTGCCCTCCTTCTGCTTTTCCAGCAGCTTCTTCTTTCTGGTGATGTCGCCGCCGTAGCACTTGGCCAGCACGTCTTTCCGCAGGGCCTTCACCGTCTCCCGGGCGATTATCTTGCCCCCGATGGCCGCCTGGATGGGCACCTCAAAGAGCTGGCGGGGGATGTTC
>CALXGF010000042.1 GCA_944387735.1 uncultured Oscillospiraceae bacterium | reverse complement strand
GTATCTGTTGTCGGCACCCGCAGCTTTACAGGTGGAGCGGGTGATGGGAATCGAACCCACGTATCCAGCTTGGAAGGCTGGTGTTCTACCATTGAACTACACCCGCAAGGCTGTTCCCTATTCAGCCAAGAGATAATACCATAATTATAGGCCAAATGTCAACAGCTTTTAAAAATTTTCCTGGAAAAATTCATATGAATATATTTATCACACCCAGGACCAGCAGATGCAGAGGGTATATTGCGTAAAAACCCAGCTTCATTGCCGGGCCCTTTTTGCCGTTATAGAGCAGCACAGGCAGCAGGGATATGAGAGAGAACCAGAACATGAGCTGGGGGCCGCTTCCCCAGTACTCGAAGAAACACCACAGGCCTATGACCGCCAGCTGGGCAGGACGCCAGCGGCGGAAGACATAGAGAGCCAGCAGGAGGAATATACCCATATAGCCGTAATCCGCATTGGGCTGGATAAGCACGATGGACACCACAAGAAAAACTGCGCAGACCAGGGTCTTGGCCAGAGGTACGTCACTGTGAATTATATTGTCCAGCACAGCCATTGCAGCCAGGGACAGGCTCAGGGTATAGAACACATTGAGGCCGCCGCCCAATATCTGCACCTGGGATACTTGCAGCTCGGCTCCGCCCACAAAAAAGAACAGGGCCAGGTACGCGGCGGATATGTCCGCCTTTACCAGCAGGATGTAGGCTGTCACTGCGCAGAGGGAGAAAGCCAGATAGGGCAGGGCTTCATAGGCGAAGTAAAAGCTGAAATCGCTGGGGTTGCCGTAGCCGTAATTGATAAGAGAGAAGGTCATGGTAAAGGGAATCTGGGAGAGCACGGCAAAGAGGATGAGCCGGGAGAGATAGCGCTGACGGTTGGAGGTCTTCTGAAAGCCGTTTACCAGCAAAAAAGCATATATGGGGAAAGCGATGCGCCCGACGGCGCGCATAAGGGAATACACATCGGAGCTCACCATGGAGTTGTTTCCCAGGAAAAAGCCGGTGTGATCCACTATCATGGACCCCAGGGCAAGTATTTTCAATATAAATACGCTCATGGCTCCGCCTCGGTTCTGTTTTTATTTGGTCTGCCTGAAAATATAGACGCTCCGGAGACGAACAAGTTCCTGAGTTTATTTCCCGGGACGGGCCCGTTCCAGAACCTTTTTATAGGGAGCTATCATGCCGGCATTGAAGCGAGCTCTCATTTTTCCGCTGTCTTTTGAATTGCGCATTATGGCGCCCAGCAGACACATGGCCAGCATCCTACCCCGGCGCTTCTGAGGATAGTCGTAGAGCCCACGGGCCTTGTAAAACTGGTGGTCGGCCTTCATAAGCCCACGCATGGTCCATATCAGGTCCCGGAAGATCTTCATTCCGCCCACGCCGTAAAAGTTCCTGGGCTGAACATATTTGTGCTCCAGGGCATAGGCCAGACGTTTTGCCGTACTTTCCATGCTGGGTATATCGTATCCGGCTCCGGCAAAAAAGTTGTGTCCTACCTGGGCTCTGGCCTCCAGGAGAGTTTTCAGATTTCCCTCCCGCTGATAATCGCCGTTTACGATGTAGGCCACACTCCTGCCCTCGGTGACGGTGCGGTGGCCGTTGCAGAACTGCCTGTCGTCAAACATTTTAAAGCGGCTTCCCATGCTGTGATCCCTTATGCTAAAGGCATAGATTATGGCGTCGGAATTCTGGATGCTGTTTCTCAGCATGGAGTCGAAACCGTCCTTATATACGCATTTCCCGGTGGCGGTGCAGCCGAAGCAGCCCAGACAACCGCCCTTGAAGTCAAAGTCCCCGATATTTACAAAGCGGGTCTTATAGGGATAGAGGGCGGTGAAGTCCTTTATCATGGCCCGAAGGCTCTCGTCCCCTTCCCGCAGGTCCCCCACGATGACGGTGTCAAAGCCTGCCCCCTTCACCCCGGGCTCCAGGCTCTGGACATAGTTTTGAGGGGCGGAGGGCAGGGCAGGGGGAGCAGGCTCATATATGCCGTTTTCCACACAGTGGACCACAAAGCGCAGAAAGTTCTCCGCATCCTGCTGGCCCTGGGGACTCAGCAGGTCCTCCATACCCGCCGACAGACCGTGGATCACACGCATGCCCATGTCGTGGCAGTTGTCCTCAATGAAGCGGTGGGCGGTGATATCGTAAAAGTGCATGGATGTGCTCAGCTGGCTTACATAGATATCCCTGAAATCCGCCCCGCTGCGCTTCATAAGCTCGATAAAGCGGTGGAGCTGGGATGGGACCAAAAATGTATACACAGGGTAGGAAAACAGCAGCAGCTCCGCCGAGCGTATGGCCTCCACCGCCCCGCTCATATCCCGCTCAAAGCTCTGGATGCCCGCACCCACATTGAGAAAGTCAAACTCGTGGGCGGGAAAGCGTTTCTCCAGGTACAGCATAGTTTGTAAAGTGACGCTGTTTTTTCCCCTTGGTGAGCCGTTGATGACGCATATCTTCATGCCTTTTCTCCTGTCTCCGTGTTGCCGCACCTGATATGCAGGCGGGCGATAGCCGTCTTTATAGAAAATTTTTTATAATTATAAACCAAAAAAGGGGAAAAATCTACACGGTAAATATAAAAAAGGGGCGGACTGAAAAAACAGTCCGCCAAACAGGGTTGTGGGATAAAGATATGAGCCGGGTCTTTCAGAACGAAAGACCAATTGGATAAGCTGTGAGTATAAGATAGTACATTTTCCTTAACTTGTAAAGAGCGAAGAAAGTCGAAAAAACACTAGTTTTGCCCCATGCATATTTTCCTCTTTTCAGGATACAATACAAGGGAAACCATTTGAGAGGAGTAAGGCTCATGATCATGGATCGAATCGCTCTGGTATTGGCCATCATCGGCGGTATTAACTGGGGCAGCGTGGGACTGTTTCGCTTCGACCTGGTGGCGTGGCTCTTTGGCGGCCAGACCGCAACAGTCAGCCGTGTGATCTATACTCTGGTAGGGCTGGCATCCCTGTGGTGCATTTCCCTGCTCTTCAGAAGCGACGCCATCACCGACGATAACGTATAAGCAAGCTGAAAATGGGCGGCCCGCCGGGCCGCCCGTTTTCACAAGCATATCATTTACTTATTCTTTCTCAATGCTTTCATCGCTTTTACGCCGCCTTTTATTCCGTGTCCGTTGAGCATGTCCAGATAGCCCTCCAGGGCCCCCTCTGTGACTATGCCCCCGCTCATGCGCTGCAATTTGTTATAGGGCATATCCATTATGAACTGGATATTGTTGGCGGCGGCGCCTTTACCCGCAGCAGCCAGCGCCTTGCGGGCAATGTTCAGGGAGGAGTACGCCAGCCTGCCCATGCCCGGCTTGTTACGGTCGCGGCTTATGGTATCCTCCGGGCCTGCCGGGGCATCTCTGTCCCATCGCTCCGGAGGCAGGGGGCGACCCAGCAGAGCCTCAAATTCATCATCGGGTACGGCCTGGACATTGCCTTGCCGGTAGTGGGGCAGGCTTTCGCAGCTCTGCTGCGCCGCTTTTTCCCCCTCTATCACATAGGATTTTCTCAGCCGGATATCCCTGGACGAGGCTCCCACCTGTATCTTGTATAGGCCGGGAAATTCCAGCCAGGCGCCCTTCTCCACGCTGTAGTGGGCAAAGGCGTGCTCGTCCAGCTTCAGGCGGACAAAACGCTCCTCCCCCGGCTCCAGCTCCACCTTGGCGAAGGCTTTCAATTCCTTCTCCGGGTGGAACAGGGGACAATCCGGGGAGGATATATAGACCTGGGCCGTCTCGGCGGCCTTTACCGAGCCGATGTTTTTCAGACGGAAGCACAGCTCCCTGCCATTGACCTCCAGGTCGGAATACTCAAAACGGGAGTATGTGAGGCCGTGGCCGAAGGGGAAGGCCACCGGCTTTTTTGCCGTGTCGTAGTAGCGGTAGCCCACATACAGGCTCTCCCGGTGCTCTGCGCTCAGCTCCCGGCCGGGGTAGTAGCCGGCGGTGGGGCAGTCGGAATAGCACAGGGGGAAGCTCTCCGCCAGCTTGCCGCTGGGGGAGATTTTGCCGGAAACCAGGTCCGCTATGGCGCCGCCTCCCGCCTGGCCTCCCAGGTAGGCCATGAGTATGGCCGTGGGCCTCTCCGCCCAGTGCAGCTCCAGCGGAGCCCCGGCGGAAAGCACCACCGCTATCTTGTGTCCGGCAGAGTACAGCTCTTTTAGCAGCTCCAGCTGATTTTCCGCCAGGCGCATGTTGCTGCGGTCTTTGCCCTCTGTCTCCCGGCCCTCGTCCAGGCCCAGAAACAGCAGACAGACCTCAGCCTGCTCCGCCAGGTCCAGGGCCTGCACCTTCAGCTTCTCGCTTTTCCCGCCGGAGCGGAGGAAGCCCTGGGCGTAGCCCGCTATATCCAGGCCGCTTTCCTTTAAAGCCTCCAGGGCGCAGTCCAGCTTGGTGGGATTTATCAGGGAGCTGCCCGCCCCTTGGTACCGGGGCAGAGCGGCAAAGTCCCCGATGACGGCCACAGACTGCCCTTTTTTCAGCGGCAGGATGCGCCCTTCATTTTTAAGCAGTACGGCGCAGCGGGCGGCGGCCTCCCGGGCAGTCTGGTGATGGAGAGAGTAATTGAAGCGCTTGCCTTTGCCCAGAGCGGGCCGGGTAGAATAGAGAAGGCTCAGATATCTGTCCACCGCCTCGTCCAGCAGACGCTCGTCCAGCTCCCCGCTTTTCACCGCCCGGACTATCTGAGCGTCGGTAATGCCGCCGGAGGCGGGCATCTCCAGGCTGCATCCCGCCTTTATGGCGGCCACCCGGTCGTTGTTGCCTCCCCAGTCGGTGACAACCATACCCTCATAGCCCCACTCATTCCGGAGAATGTCCCGGAGCAGGTGCATATTCTCATTGGCAAAGACGCCGTTGACCCTGTTGTAGGAAGTCATCAGGCAGCCGGGCCTGCCCTCGGTGACGGCATAGCGGAAGCCCTCAAGGTAAATCTCCCGCAGGGCCCGCTCGTCCACCACCTCGTTCATACCCATGCGCCCGGTCTCCTGGCTGTTGACCGCATAGTGCTTTACGCAGGCGGACACGCCCTGGGACTGTATGCCCCGGACCATGGCCGCCGCCAGCTTCCCCGCCAGGTAGGGATCCTCGGAAAAGTATTCAAAGTTCCGGCCGCAGAGGGGGTCCCGCTTTATGTTCAGACCCGGACCCAGTACAACGCTCACATCCTCCCCGGCGGCTTCCTTTCCTATACACTGGCCTACTCTGCTGATAAGCTCCTCATCCCAGCTGCTGGCCAGGGCCGAGGCCGTGGGGAAGCAGGTGGCGGGAAGACTGCCGTTAAGGCCCAGGTGGTCTGCCTTGTCAGGCTGCTTTCTCAGACCGTGGGGGCCGTCGGTGAGCATCATAGATGGAATACCCAGACGCTCTATGCCCTTGGTATGCCAGAAGTCGGCGCCGGAGCAGAGAGAGGCTTTCTCTTCCAGGGTCATTTTTTCTATAAGCTCCTTATACTTCATCTCTCAGCCTCCTATCTTCAGCAGGTATATCGCCGCCAGCACCTGCGCCGCAGCTATTATGGGAAAGCCTATAACAAATTTCATGTGCCTTGTCTTGTGGCGGAAGGCGTACATGCCCAGCCAGCCTCCGGGCCCGCCCCCCAGCAGGGCCAGCAGGAACAAGCGGGCCTCCGGTATGCGCCGGGCTCCCTGCTTGGCCTTCAGCTTGTCCAGTCCCATAGCCAGCATACATATAAGGCTCATAAAACAAAGCCACATCAGATACAGAGCCGCATACTTCATTTGTGCTTCTTACCTCCCGGTCTGGAATTTTTCCTGGGCTTGGCCTTGGCCCAGCCCTTTTTGCTCACCGGCTTTTTAGCCTCCGACGGGACGGCTTTTGCTGCGGGCCTTACCGGGGCCTTCCCCGCCGCCCTGTCCGGCCGTACAAGACACTCCGGTCCGTAGCCTATGAGGTCCTCCCGTCCGGCCTCCTTCAGAGCCTCTATCACCAGCTTGCGCTTGTCCGGCCGCTTCCACTGCAAAAGGGCCCGCTGCATGGCCTTCTCATGGGGAGTCTTCGCCACATAGACCCTCTTCATGGTCATGGGGTCTATACCGGTATAATACATGCAGGTAGATATGGTGCCGGGGGTGGGATAGAAGTCCTGCACCTGCTCCGGCTGGCGGCCCCTGCGGTTGAGATACTCCGCCAGGGCCACCGCATCCTGGAGAGTGCTGCCGGGGTGTGAGCTCATGAGATAGGGCACCACATACTGCTCCTTGCTGTAGCGGTCGTTAAGACGGCGGTACTGGTCCATGAACTTCTCGTAGACCCCGATGTGGGGCTTGCCCATGTAGTCCAGCACCGAGTCGATGCAGTGCTCCGGAGCCACCTTCAGCTGGCCGGAGATGTGGTACTTCACCAACTCGGAGAAAAAGTCCTGGTTCTTATCCTCCAGCATGTAGTCGTAGCGTATGCCGCTGCGTACAAAGACCTTCTTTATACCGGGGATGGCCCGGAGCTTCCTCAAAAGTGAGAGATAATCGCTGTGGTCGGCGTCCAGATTCTTACAGGGGGTGGGGGCCAGACAGCGTTTGTCGGCGCACATGCCGTATTTCAGCTGCTTGCTGCAGGAGGGATGGCGGAAGTTTGCCGAGGGACCGCCCACGTCGTTTATATAGCCCTTGAAGTCCGGCAGCTTGGTGAGGGCCCTTACCTCTCTTATAATGCTCTCATGGCTGCGGGATGTGACCATGCGCCCCTGGTGGAAGGCCAGGGCGCAGAAATTGCAGCCGCCGAAACAGCCCCGGTTGTGGATGACGGAAAACTTCACTTCCTCTATGGCCGGCACCCCCCCAAGAGCCTCATACATGGGGTGATACTGCCGGGTATAGGGCAGCTCCGCCACCCTGTCCAGCTCCTTTGTGGACAGGGGCATGGCCGGGGGATTGACGATGAGATATCGCCGGTCGTGCTGCTGGATTATGGCTTTGCCCCGCACAGGGTCGTGCTCCTGGTACTCCACCCGGGTGGCATTGGCGTAGTCCTCCATATTCGTGCTCACCGCCTCAAAGGAGGGGACGGTGACGCTGTCAAATTTGCACTCCGAGGGGTCGGAGGCCATGAAGGCGGTGCCCCGGATGTCGGTCATGGAGGAGAGAGGCTGCTTCTTTTTAAGCCGCTTGGCTATCTCTATGCTGGCGGATTCCCCCATGCCGTAGACCAGCAGGTCCGCCCCGGCGTCCACCAGGACGCTGCGGCGCACCTTGTCCTCCCAGTAGTCGTAGTGGGCGAAGCGGCGGAGGGAAGCTTCCAGACCGCCGATGACTATGGGCAGGTCGGGGAAGGCCTCTCTTGCCCGGTTGGCATAGACTATCACCGCCCGGTCCGGGCGCAGACCCGCCTTCTTGCCGGGGGAATAGAAGTCCTCGCTGCGCCGCTTCTTGGCGGCGGTGTAGTGGGCCACCATGGAGTCCAGGTTCCCGGAGCCTATCATAACCCCCAGGCGGGGGCGGCCCATGGCTCTGAAAGCCTCGGCGCTGTGCC
>CALXGF010000041.1 GCA_944387735.1 uncultured Oscillospiraceae bacterium | reverse complement strand
TACGCTGGAGCTTGGCTATCTCCTGTTCGGCCTGGGACTGGGCGTTCTCGGCGGTGTAGGTCTTTATCTCCTCCAGCATAGCGGAGTTATCCACCTCGTTGCCCTCCAGGTCGACTATCTTGGCGCCCCCGGCCAGGGTGCAGACACCCAGGTAATTGGCGCTGCCGTCGTTGAGCATGAAGGCATAGCCGCTGCCGTTAAGGGCTTTGTAGCTCTTGACTATGGAGCCGGCATTTACCTCGGCCTCCTCATACTGGGCAATGGCGCCGCTGTTGACTATACCGGAGTAGACCTGAGGCAGCAGCTCCAGGAGCACCTGGTCGTCGCTCTTCTGTCCGGCGCCCACAAGGCCGTTATTTATCAGGACGTTAAAGCCGTCGGTAACAGCATTCTTGATTGCGGAGGAGCTGAAGGTCACTCCTGCCACCAGGGTCACACCGCCCAGGGCGGAGTCCTGGCCCACATAAGTCAGGGGATAATCTGCGCCCACGTCCTTGGTCTCGGGATAGGCGGTGATCTCCAGAGCGGAGATCTTGCCCTCGGCGTCGATGGCCATGGTCATGGTTATGGCCTCCTTGGTGTAGCCCTCAGTGGTAGAGAGGGTCACTGCATAGCCCAGGCCGGAGGTCTCGCTGTACACGCCCTGGACCGTGGCGGGCACGTCCACCAGAGCGGTGGAGGCGGCATCGTTCACGTCGTAGAGGACATCGAAGTTCTCGGCCTCAGGCATGACGGCAAAGAGCGGCTCGAACTGAGCGGAGGCCCCGTTGGCCTCGATGATGGGTGCGGTGACGGTGTTTATACCGGAGAGCGCCAGTGCGGCCACTACAAACAGGACCAGCAGCAGGGCAATGGATTTGGAAAATTCTTTTTTAGCCATTTTTAGAACCTCCCAAAGGTGTATTTGCAGTCCACTTCTCAATGTAAGGAGTGAGTATGTTCATAGCCAGGATGGAGAAGGACACGCCCTCGGGGTAGGCGCAGAAGTAGCGGATGACAAAGGTCACCAGGCCGCAGCCCAGGGCAAAGACCATCTTGCCCTTGAGGGTGATGGGGGAGGTGACATAGTCGGTGGCCATGAATATGGCGCCGATGAAGAGGCCGCCCGCCAGGATCTCGGCCAGGGCATATGTAAAGTCTCCGGTGGCTATCAGGTAGCAGACGAACACGGTGGCAATAAAGATCACCGGGACATGCCACTTGATCACTTTTCTCACCAGCAGGTAGGCAAAGCCTATGAGCAGGGCCAGGCAGCAGGTCTCGCCGATGGCGCCGCCGTGGAGGCCCAGGAACAGCTCCATGAGGCTGGGGGCGTTTTCGGCCTGCTGGGCTATCAGCTCCAGGGGCGTTGCGGTGCTGGTGAGTTCAACTATAACGGGATTTGCTCCCCCCGCCACGGAGGAGAAAGCCAGCAGCATGAACACACGGCCGGTGATGGCGGGGTTGGCGAAGTTCTTGCCCAGGCCGCCGAAGAGGCATTTTACCACTACGATGGCGAAGACGGAGCCCACCACGCACTGCCATATGGCCACGTTGGTGCTCAGGTTCAGGGCCAGCAGCAAGCCGGTGACCACGGCGCTCAGGTCGCCCACGGTCTGCTTTTTGCCCACTATCAGGTCGAATATGGCCTCGCTGACCACTGCGGCGATAACGCAGGCGGCGATGATTCCCAGGGCCTTGGCGCCGAAAATGACCACGGCGGCCACGGTTGCGGGCAGCAGGGCAATTATCACATCCAGCATTATCCGCCTGCTGGTGTCCTTGGTATGGATATGAGGAGCGGATGAAAGTATGAGATTGCTTTCCATATTACTTTCCTCCTTCTTTCTCTTTAAGCTTGGCCTTATAGGCTCTCACGAAGCTCTTGCCTTTCTGGTTGTTCTGCACCAAAGGACGGCGGGCCGGGCACACGTAGGAGCAGGAACCGCACTCCATGCACATGGAGACCTTCTCCTTCTCCAGCACGGCAAAGCGCTCCTCCTCGTCGTCTATATCCAAAGCCTTGGCATAGGCGGTGGGGTTGAGCCCCAGGGGGCAGTTCTCCACGCAGCGGCCGCAGTGGATGCAGGGAGTGGACTCCAGAGCGGCGGAATCAGCCTTATTAAAGGCCAGTATAGCGTTTGTGGCCTTTGCCACCGGCTGGTCCAGGGAATAGGCGGCATGGCCCATCATGGGTCCGCCAAAGAGCACCTTGCCCGGCTCGCAGGAGAAGCCGCCGACATTATCTATCAGGCAGCTTATCCGGGTGCCTATAGGCACCAGCAGATTCTTGGGCTCCTTTACAGCTGAGCCGTCCACGGTGATGCAGCGCTCCACCAGGGGCATGCCTGTCTCTATATACTCGGCCATCTTGGCCAGGGAAGTGACGTTTATGATGATATATCCCAAGGAGGCCAGACGCTGGCCCTCCCCTACCACCAGGCCGGCAGCATTATAGAGCAGAACCTGCTTTGCGCCCTGGGGATACACGCTGGTGAGGGACTTGACCTCCACGCTGGGGTCTCCGGCAAAGACTCTCTCCATCTCGGCTATGGCGTCAGGCTTGTTGTTTTCAATGCCCAGGATGAACTTCTCGCTGTGGAGATATTCCTTCAGCAGAGCGACGCCCTTGACGATAAGGTCGCTGTGGTCCACCATAGTGCGGTGGTCGCTGGTTATAAAGGGCTCGCACTCGGCGCCGTTTATCAGCACGGTCTTAATGGGTCCCCGGCGGATAGCGTCCAGCTTTGCCCACAGAGGGAAGGCTGCGCCGCCCAGGCCCACTATGCCGCTGTCTCTCACGGCGGCCAGGAAGCTGTCCAGGTCATGTACCTCAGGGGGCTTTACCTCCGGAGAGACCTCCATCTTACCGTCGGAGACAATGCGGATGGCCTTGGTTTTCCGGCCGGTCTCGCTGGTATAGTCCTCGATAGACGCCACAGTGCCGGAAATGCTGGCATACACCGGCGAGGAGTTTCTGCCCTCCTCACGGGCCACCAGCTGTCCGATGAGCACATGGTCGCCCACAGCCACTACCGGCTCGGCATCGTGGCCGGAATGCATGCACATGGGCAGCAGCACCTCGCTGGGAGGCGCTATCTTTTCTGCGGCCATTGCCGCCGTGCTCTTATGGTGGGGTAATTTCAGGGATGAAATGCTCTTTTTCAAGCTCATTGCACATCTACCTCCTCTTCTCAACTATTTTTAACAATCAGCTCTTCTACGCCTGGGGTATACTCTATGCTCCCGTCGTCATATATCCATATGATCTCCACTCCATCCAAAGCGGAAGCCAGCGCCTCCCCTTCTTCCTTTGGCATACAGAACAGGGCGGTGGATAGGGCATCGGCCAGTCCGCTGTCCTGAGTGAGCACGGTGAGGGAAGCATAATAGTCTGCCGGGTAAAGAGTGTCCTTATCTATTATGTGGTGGTAGCGTTGCCCATCCACCACGAAGTATCGCTCATATATTCCTGAGGTGACGCAGGCCGTATTCTCCAGGCGAAGGTTCAGGGCATATTCCTCCTGGTTGCCCAGGGGATCACGGATGGCCGTGACCCAGCCTGTCCCATCGGGCTTGGCGCCTATAATGCGAATATTGCCGCCCACGTTCAGCACATAGCTTTGGGCTCCGTCTTCCTCCAGAAAATTAGCCGCCCTCTCGGTGGCATAGCCCTTGCCCAGGGCGCCCACATCAATGGAGGCCTCCGGGTCGGTGATACGCACGGTCATGTTCTCCTCGTCGATCTCCAGCGCGGAAAAGTCCATATGCTCCGCTGCTGCCGCCAGTTCCGCTTCATCCGGTATGGAGGCATTTTCGGGGTCCTCAGCGGCCGCCTCCCGGCAGTCATGCCACTGGCGGAGGACCGAACCCATCATGATGTTCATCTCTCCGCCTGTAAGTTCATAGAGTTCCCTGGCATACAACAAAAACTCCACAAGTTTCTCATCCACAGCCAGGGGCTCTCCCCCGGCCTGTCTGTTTATCGTGCAGAGATTGTTGATCCCGGAATACTCGTGGTATATATCAAAGAGCTTATGATATTCTCCCAAGATATTAGAAACTTCGGCAGAACGTTCTTCGAACCGTTCTGCCGAATCTCCTGCGTAGCTGTACACATAGGAGACTGTATCGAAATAGGTAAAGTAGGCTTTACCCTGAGGCTCGATCTTTGTATTCTTCCCGGCGCAGCCCGCCAGCAGCAGGGCTGCAAGCAGGGCAGTACAAAGCACCCAGCCTGTTTTCTTCAATACTTTCATCTCCTATGTTGTTACAGCCTATCTAAGTTTGGTTTTTCTTGCTCCGTATCCCTGCTGCGGTTTAGCGGGCGTAGTTGGCAGCGGTGGAGATAACGGCCATCATGCCGGTGATGTCCATGGAGCAGGAAGCGTACAGAGTCTCGTCAACAGCCACGTTGTGACCGTTGCTCTCCTGAGTCTCCAGAGCGGCGACCTCATCGGCTGTCATGCCAACCACGAACTGGGAGAAGGCGGCAGACTGAGCGTCCCACTCGGCGCCTATTGCGCTGACAGGAGCCATGCCGTAGTCGGCGCCCAGCTCACGCTTGGTGCCCTTGTACTCGGTGGCGACGATCTCGCCGGCGGGATCAACGGTGATGTTGGGCTGGATGGCGTCGTTGAGGGCAGCCAGGATGGTGCCGTCAGCGCCGACAACGGCAGCGCCGAACTCGGTGTACATCTTTACAACGCCGTCAGCATCGGCAGTGGGAGCGGTGGAGTCGGCATCATCGGTGATGGCGGCAACGCCCAGAGTGAAGGCGTCGGCGGTGGTGAAGGTGACGGCCCAAGCATCGCTGCCGGCCTTCTCAACGGCGGCCTTGAAGTCAACGATGTCCATGGTGCAGCCGGCAAACAGGGTCTCATCAACAGCCACGTTGTGGCCGGACTCGTTGAGCACGGTCTCCAGAGCGACGACCTCGTCAACGGTCTTGCCAACCACGAACTCCTCGAAAGCCTTGGCCTGAGCATCCCACTCAGCGCCTATGGAGCTGACAGGAGCCATGCCGTAGTCGGTGCCCTTCTCCATCTTGGTGGGGTACTCGTTGCCGGTGGTGACCAGACCGTCGGCCACGTTCATCTTGTTCTGGGCAACGTCAATGCGGCAGGAGACGATCTTGCCGTCAGCATCGGTGACGATGGCAGCGAAGGTGGTGTCGATCTGAGCATTGCCGGCAGCGGAGCTGTCGAAGTTGGAGACAACGCCCAGGCCCAGAGTGTAAGTGCCCTCTGCGCCGGCTTCCTCGGCGGGAGCCTCTTCGGCGGGGGCCTCTTCAGCGGGGGCCTCGGTTGCCTCTTCGGCAGGAGCCTCTTCAGCGGGAGCCTCAGTGCCGCCGCAAGCGGCGAGAGCAAATACCATGCACAGCAGGAGGATCAGGCTAATAATCTTTTTCATTGTTCTTCCCTTTCTCATTTTTGGATTTTTTGTATACGGCTCAAGCCGAATACACAATTTTGGCGGCGGCTGGGCGCCTGGGGCCCTCTCCTGAAGAGCGCAGCCGTACCGACCGCCCGTCATAGGCTATGTTAAATAAATAACCGCACCTATGATTGTATATTACCAATCTTTCCCCCCTATGTCAATGCATTTTTTGTATTATTTGATCTTATATTTTTTTTCGTAAGTTTCAACATATTTTTTCTTTTTACGGCCTTATCAAGGGAAGTCATTTTGTCAATTATTCGTTGACATGCTCTTTCCCTTATAATATGATTTATGCGAAAGGACTATCCTCAGCCTCCCCGTCCCGCCCAAAATAAGCCGGAAAGGAATAATATTCCCTATGAAAACAAAGGATATAGCCATGGTTGCCCTGATGACGGTAATGATCTGTCTCTGCTCCTGGATAAACATAGCTCTTTTTTCCGTAGTCCCCTTTACCATGCAGACCTTTGCCATATACTGCACCCTGCTCCTTCTGGGGGGCAAGCGCGGCAGCATAGCCATGTTTCTCTACATCTTTATGGGCGCCGCCGGATTGCCGGTTTTCTCCGGCTTTAACGCCGGGTTTGGAGCTCTGCTTGGCCCAACGGGGGGATTCATCCTGGGTTTTATGCTCTGCCCCCTGCTGTACTGGCTGCTGGAAAAGCATGTAAACCATATACTGCTGCTGGTTCTGGGAACTCTGATCTGCTATGCCGTAGGCACAATGTGGTTTGTGCGAGTGTACTCCGCAGGAGGCAGCCCCGTCTCCGTAGGCGCCGCCCTCATGTCCTGCGTCGTCCCCTTTATAGCGCCCGACGGGGCAAAGCTGGCTCTGGCGGCGGTGATAAGCCGCAGGATAGGCAGGCACATATGAGCGCACCGCTCCCTCTTCTCAGCTCCGATTCTCCTTCTTGTTTATAAAAAAGTCATACTTTTTCCTTTATCTTACCAGTTTATTTACAAAAGATGTGTTATAATTTCAGCATATGAAACATTTTAGGAGTTGTGGTTTTTGGAGCTGAACAAGAAAAATCTGCGCGCCGTCATGGCCCTTATCGCCTTTGCTCTCATACTCTTCTGGGCCTTCAATAACATAAATCAGGTCGCCGCCCTTCTCTCGTCGCTGCTGAGCCTGCTTACGCCTTTCCTTTTGGGCTTCTGCATAGCCTTCGTCCTAAATATAATCCTGCGGCCCTTGGAATCTCTCTGGGACCGGCTGCTGCGTAAAAATCGACGCCCGTGGAAAAACCGGCTTCGCCGCCCGATATGTCTGGCTCTCAGCACTGCAATATTTCTGGGCCTTGTGTCCACGGTATTTTTGGTGCTGGTTCCTCAGATTCGCAGCACCGTGGCCGGTATCTCTTCCATGATCCCCCAGTCGGTAAGTAAAATGGAGCAGTGGTGGCACCAGCTGTCCGTCTTTCTCAACCGCTTCGGCGCCTATCTGCCGGAGCTGGAGTTAAACAGCGACGAGTTGATAAAGAATATCACTGGCTTTTTCACCGACCAGGGCAGCGCCATGGTGAACAAGACCCTGGACATAACCTTCTCCATATTCAAGCTGATATTCAACATTATTCTGGCTTTTATCATCTCCCTTTATGTACTCGGCCGGAAAGAAGCCCATGGCCGCAGCTTTCGCCGCACCATCCGGGCCGTACTCAAGCCGGAGCGGGCAGATCGGGCTTTGGAAATAATCTCCCTTATAAACCGCAGCTTTACCAATTACGTCACCGGCCAGGTTACCGAGGCCATCATCCTTGGCCTGCTGTGTATGACCGGTATGCTCATCTTCGGTTTCCCATATGCCCCGGTGATATCAGTGGTGATAAGCTTTACCGCCCTTATCCCCATTTTTGGGGCCTGGATGGGCGCCGTGATCGGCGCCTTTCTCATCGTATTTGTGGACCCAATGAAAGCCCTGTGGTTCCTGATTTTCCTCATCGTCCTCCAGCAGGTGGAGGGCAACGTCATCTACCCGAAGGTAGTGGGCAAGTCCGTAGGGCTGCCGGGCATATGGGTGCTGGCGGCCGTTACCCTGGGGGGCGGCGCCTTCGGCATACTGGGTATGCTTTTGGGCGTGCCTATCTGCGCCGTCATCTACACGCTGGGCAACGAATACATCAGCCGACGCACAAAACAGATGGAAAAGAGCTGATTTATATAGCTGTTATCAAAGCCGGGGCTAAGCCCCGGCTTTAGTCATAGTCCTTTTATATTTGCCCTTCAGTCTCCGAGAAACTGCGCCAGCCTGTCCGCTACAGCCTCGCCGTCCTTCAGACCCAGCTCGTACACCTGCTGAAGCTTCTCCGGGTCGCTCTCCACCCTGCCTATCTCTATGGGCGCCGAGGGGCGGATAACGAAGATTTCCCCCCGCTCTTCCAGCTCTCGCAGCCGGGCTATGCTGCGGTTATAGGTCTCATGTCGCTTCAGCAGCTGATCCCGGAACCTGGGATAACGGCGGAAGCACAGCTTTACAGGCAGGGCCGGCATGGGCTTTTTCCTGTAATCCATGTCCCTGGTGAGAATCACCGCCAGCCTGTCATAGCCCATTCTCCCCATGGCCTCATAGGGTACGCTGTCGGAGACGCCCCCATCCAGATAGAGCTTACCCCCTATCTCCACGGGCCGGGATACGAAGGGCATGGAGCCGGAGGCCCGGAGTATATCCATGTCGTCAAAGACGCTGTTTATCCGCATGTACTCCGCCTCCCCGGACTCAAGGCCGGTGACCACCGCATAGAAGGGCACGCCGGATTTTTTAAAGGTCTCGTCGTCAAAGACGTCCAGCTCCCTGGGAACGACGCCGTAGGCAAAACCGGCGCTGAAGAGGTTGCCCTCCCGCAGCAGGCAGCCCCAGCCCTTATAGCGTTTGTCCCTTATAAAGCGTTTATTGTATCGGATGACCCGTCCCGGCTGCTTTGACAGAAAATTGGGGCCGAACAGGGCGCCGGCGGATACCCCCATAATGCCGTCAAAGCTCAGCCCCCGGCTCAGCAGCACATCCAAGACTCCGGCGGTATACATGCCCCGCATGGCTCCGCCTTCCAGCACCAGTCCGGTTTTCATTCTACCATCTCCAGGAAGTTCTGATTTTTTAAATATTTTACCCCCTTCCCCGCTATTTTTCAAGGCCGCTTTTTCACCGGGCAAAAGAAAAAGAGAGCCCCTCAGGCTCCCCGGCTACAGCATATATCCATATAAACGAAATAGCCCTTGACCGCTGCATCTTTCACCTACAACGGCCAAGGGCTATTTCTGGTAATTCTTAGTATCTAACATCATTTGCTTACCTCTCTTTCTACAGATTCGACGTCACACAATTTGTGACCCGCCGTATATATCAAAGGACTCCCGGCTCTATTGCCGACCATCCTTTCTGGCTATAATATAACAAAGCCCAGGAAGATAATCAAGAGTCATGATAACTGAAATACATGCTTAAAAATTATCCAACTCTACAATTTTAACTACCAATACGGCTCTTCTCTTGAAAAAAAATAATGGCTGTGTTATAGTTATATTGTTGGGCCCAGAGTTTTTGTTCTCTGGGCCCAAAGCTTTACGGTTGGATAGCCTGAGCAATACATGGGTTTCGGGGCTGCTGCGCTGCGCCCAGGCGGCGCTACCCGCTCCGGCGTCCGCAGAGGGACGCAGCCCCATGTGCGTCGACAGGGCTTCGCTCCGAATACATCCCCGGCTGCCTGCTGCTGCCGGGGCTTTGCGGTATGGGCTGCTTTTACTG
>CALXGF010000040.1 GCA_944387735.1 uncultured Oscillospiraceae bacterium | reverse complement strand
TCCACCGCCTCCTGGAGCATGCGCTTTTCGTTGCGCACTATGATGTCCGGGGCGTTGAGCTGCTGGAGTCTCTTGAGACGGTTATTGCGGTTTATAACTCTGCGGTACAGGTCGTTCAAATCGGAGGTGGCAAAGCGGCCGCCGTCCAGCTGCACCATGGGGCGGATCTCAGGGGGAATGACGGGGAGGATGTCGATTATCATCCACTCGGGGCGGTTGCCGCTCTGACGGAAAGCCTCCACCACTTCCAGACGCTTGACAATCTTGGCCTTCTTCTGGCCGCTGGCGGTCTTCAGCTCCTCACGGAGCTCGGCTGCCAGCTTGTCGCAGTCGACCTGCTTGAGCAGCTCCTTGATGGCTTCGGCGCCGATGCCGGCCTTGAAATCGTCCTCGTACTTCTCCCGCATGTCACGGTACTCACGCTCGGTGAGTATCTGGCACTTCTCCAGAGGGGTGAAGCCGGGGTCAATAACTATATAGTTTGCAAAGTACAGAACTTTCTCCAACATTCTGGGGGTGAGGTCCAGCATCAGTCCCATGCGGCTGGGTATACCCTTGAAGTA
Organism: uncultured Oscillospiraceae bacterium; assembly: GCA_944387735.1. Classification (GTDB taxonomy): domain Bacteria; phylum Bacillota; class Clostridia; order Oscillospirales; family Oscillospiraceae; genus Limivicinus. Next base: position 5,736 of record CALXGF010000040.1, on the reverse strand, counting down.
CCAGATATGGGATACCGGGGCGGCCAGCTCGATGTGGCCCATACGCTCACGGCGCACCTTGCTCTTGGTGACCTCCACGCCGCAGCGATCGCATATCTTGCCCTTGTAGCGGATCTTCTTATACTTGCCGCAATGGCACTCCCAGTCCTTGGTGGGTCCGAAAATGCGCTCGCAGAAAAGTCCGTCCCGCTCGGGCTTGAGGGTGCGGTAGTTGATGGTCTCCGGCTTTTTAACCTCGCCGTAGGACCAGCTGAGTATCATTTCAGGTGAGGCGATACCTATCTGAATAGCGTCAAAGGGTGTATAGCTCATCACATATCCTCCTCATCGTCGTCGGTATAATCATCATTGCCGCCGAAGTCGGCGTCAAATTCGTCCTCGGGGATGTCCTCTATAGAGTAGCCCTCGGCCTCTATCTCGCCGTCGTCGGACTGGTAGAACTCATCCTTCATGTCGGGGATGAAATCGTCGTCGTCATCGTCCTTCAGCTCGATCTCCTGGCCGTTGGCATCCAGGACACGGATAGCCAGACACAGGGACTGGAGCTCCTTGACCAGAACCTTAAAGGACTCGGGCACGCCGGGCTGAGGTATATTGTTGCCCTTGACAATAGCCTCGTAGGTCTTGACTCGGCCGGTGACATCGTCGGACTTGACGGTGAGTATCTCCTGAAGGGTATAGGCTGCGCCGTAGGCCTCCAGGGCCCAGACTTCCATTTCGCCGAAACGCTGGCCGCCGAACTGGGCCTTGCCGCCCAGAGGCTGCTGAGTGACCAGGCTGTAGGGGCCGGTGGAACGGGCATGGATCTTATCGTCAACCAAGTGGTGGAGCTTCAGGAAGTAGACCCAGCCCACGGTCACATCGTTGTCGAACTTCTCGCCGGTGCGGCCGTCGTACATGACGCTCTTGCCGTCCTCCCTCAGCCCCGCCTGGCGGAGAGTCTCACGGATGGTGGACTCGTTTGCGCCGTTGAAAACAGGGGTGGCAACCTTCCAGCCCAGGGCCTCGGCTGCGTAGCCCAGGTGGACTTCCAGCACCTGACCGATGTTCATACGGGAAGGCACGCCCAGGGGGTTCAGGACAATGTCCAGAGGAGTACCGTCTGGCATGTAGGGCATATCCTCACGGGGCAGGACACGGGAGACAACGCCCTTGTTGCCGTGGCGTCCGGCCATCTTGTCGCCCACGGAGATCTTACGCTTCTGGGCGATATATACACGGACCACCTGATTTACGCCTGGGTTCATCTCGTCCCCGTTCTCGCGGGTAAAGACCTTTACGTCCACGATGATGCCGCTCTCGCCGTGGGGCACCTTCAGGGAGGTGTCCCGGACTTCTCTGGCCTTCTCGCCGAATATGGCCCGGAGCAGACGCTCCTCGGCGGTGAGGTCGGTCTCTCCCTTGGGGGTGACCTTGCCCACCAGGATATCCCCGGCGGTGACCTCGGCGCCCACCATGATTATGCCCCGCTCGTCCAGATACTTCAGGGCATCGTCGCCCACGCCGGGGATATCCCGGGTTATCTCCTCGGGGCCCAGCTTGGTATCACGGGCGTCGCACTCGTACTCCTCCACGTGGAGGGAGGTGAACACGTCCTCCATGACCAGGCGCTCGTTGAGGAGTATTGCGTCCTCGTAGTTGTAGCCTTCCCAGTTCATGTAGCCCACCAGAATGTTCTTGCCCAGGGCTATCTCACCGTTGGAGGTACTGGGGCCGTCGGCCAAAACGTCGCCCTTGCAGACCCTGTCGCCGGCATTGACTATGGGACGCTGGTTGATGCAGGTGCCCTGGTTGGAGCGGGCAAACTTAATGAGCTTGTAGTCCTTGGTCTCGCCGCCGTCGTATCTAACGGTGATATACTGTGCGTCCACCCTGGTGACCACGCCGTCGCCCTCGGCCAGGACGCACACGCCGGAGTCAACGGCGCACTTATGCTCGATGCCGGTGGCCACGATGGGGGCCTGGGTAGTCATAAGGGGAACGGCCTGGCGCTGCATGTTTGCGCCCATCAGGGCGCGGTTGGCGTCGTCGTTCTCCAGGAAGGGTATCATAGCCGTGGCTATGGACACCATCATCTTGGGGCTTATATCTATATAGTCGACGTCTTCCCTGTTGACTTCTATGGTATCGTTGCGATGACGGCAGGTGACACGCTTGTTTATCAGCACGCCGTTCTCGTCCACAGGCTCGGAGGCCTGGGCCACGATGTACTGGTCCTCCATGTCGGCGGTCATGTAGTCCACCTGATCGGTGAGGCGGCAGGTGCCCTTCTCCACCTTCCGGTAGGGAGCGACAAGGAAGCCGTACTCATTGGCTCTGGCGTAGGAGGCCAGATAGTTTATAAGGCCGATGTTGGGGCCTTCGGGTGTCTCTATAGGACAGAGACGGCCGTAATGGCTGTAGTGAACGTCACGCACGTCAAAGCTGGCCCGCTCACGGGACAGGCCGCCGGGGCCCAGGGCAGACATACGCCGCTTATGGGTCAGCTCGGCCAGGGGGTTTGTCTGGTCCATGAACTGGCTCAGGGGGGAGGAGCCGAAGAACTCCTTTATGGCGGCGGTGACCGGCCGGATATTTATAAGGCTCTGGGGCGTGACGATGTCCAGGTCCTGGAGGGTCATGCGCTCACGGATAACACGCTCCATGCGGCTGAAGCCGATGCGGAACTGGTTTTGCAGCAGCTCGCCCACGCAGCGGACACGGCGGTTGCCCAGGTGGTCTATATCGTCCGGCTCGCCTATGCCGTGGGCAAGGCAGTTGAGATAGTTGACGGATGAGAAGATATCGTCCACCACGATGTGCTTTGGAATAAGCACGTCGATATTGTCCTTAATGGCGGCCTTCAGGGCCTCGCCCTGGTACTGCTGGCACAGCTGCTTCATGACTATGCCCCGGACCTTTTCCTTGATACCCAGCTCCGCCGGGTCAAAGTCCACATAGCGTGAGATGTCCACCATGCCGTTGGAGAAGACCCGTATGTCCTTCCCGTCCACCTTCAGCACCACGCTGATGACGCCGGCGTCGGCTATCTCCTTAGCTTTGTCCCTGGATATCATCTCCCCGGCGTCGGCCAGCAGCTCTCCGGTAAAGGGGTCGGCCACAGGCTGGGCCAGCTCAAAGCCCGCTATGCGGGGGAAGAGGGACAGCTTCTTATTGAACTTATAGCGGCCCACATTGGATATCTCGTAGCGGCGGCGGTCAAAGAACAGACCGTCCAGCAAGGTCTCGGCGGATTCCACCGTGGGGGGATCGCCGGGGCGCAGCTTTCGGTATATCTCCAGCAGGCACTCGTCCCGGCTGGTGGTGGTGTCCTTGTCTATGGTGACCACCATGCGCTCGTCCTCGCCGAAGATCTCCTTCAGGCGTTCGTTGGTAGTGGCTCCCACGTAGGGGTCGCTGACACAGCTGAGCCAGGTGGCGGGACGGCTCTCGTCATAGGCGCCCATGGCCTTGAGGAACCAGGTGATGGGGAGCTTGCGGTTCTTGTCTATACGCACGGAGAAGACGTCGTTGGCGTCTGTCTCGTACTCCAGCCAGGCCCCGTGATAGGGGATAATGGTGGAGGCGTAGGTATTTATCATGGCCTTGTCGGTGGTCTTGTCAAAGTAGACGCCGGGAGAACGGACTATCTGGGAGACGATGACACGCTCGGCGCCGTTGATAACAAAGGTGCCTCCGTCGGTCATCAGGGGAAAATCTCCCATGAAGATCTCCTGCTCCTTTATCTCCTCAGTCTCCTTGTTGCGCAGACGCACCCGCACCTTAAGGGGAGCGGCATAGGTGGCATCCCTGGCCTTGCACTCCTCCTCGGAGTACTTGGGCTTCTCGTTCATGGAGTAGTCAATAAAGCTCAGCTCCAGGTTGCCGGAATAGTCGGTAACAGAGTCAACATCCCTGAAAACCTCCCGCAGTCCGGTCTCGAGAAACCACTTGTATGAACTCTTCTGGATCTCCAAGAGATTGGGCATATCCATAATCTCCTGGGTGCGGGCAAAGCTTTTTCTCAAAGTTTTGCCATAGAGGACATCTTTCGGCATTGGCGCACTCTCCTTAAATGAAATTGCAAACACCCGGCTATGTTGTCAAACTCTGTGCAGCCGGTGTTGATTTTACAGAGGGATAATGCTATACTGTACACAGTAAAAGTGGGCAATGGCGCCCCTCCCCTGGACACATAGCAATCCATTTTAACATCCTGTCCCATTCAAAGTCAAGGGCTTTTTTGTAAATTGAGCAAATTTTTGGCTGGAGATCTCTCCGGCCTGTTTTTTTATCATCCCGCCTTTTTCCGAGGTGCTGCTTATGGATATCTTCGTGACCATAATTTTCTGTCTGGAGGCTGTGTTCGCCTACTGGCTTTTATACCGCAGCGGAGTTTTGGAGAGGAGTTTCTCCATCTATCTCTCCGCCGTTCTTTTGGCCCTGGCTTTTTCCCTCCGGGCCTTTTGCCTTAACTATGAGACTCTGGATTATCAAAACTTTCTGAAGCAATGGGTGGAGTTTTTCCGGCAGAACGGGGGCTTCTCCGCCCTCAGCCAGCCGGTGGGCAATTACAACATTCCCTATCTGTATTTCCTGGCCCTGTTTTCTTATTTCCCTGTGGACGACCTGTACCTGATAAAGCTGCTGAGCATCTTCTTCGACGTGCTTTTGGCCTGGGCGGCCATGGGCATAGTAAAAAAGCTGGGCGGCAGCCTAGGGCAGCGGATGGCCGCTTTCTTCGTCATCCTTTTTCTCCCCACCGTCGTACTCAACGGAGCCCTCTGGGGCCAATGTGACAGCATATATGTGGCCCTGGCCCTCATGAGCATATACCTTGCCCTGGACGACAGGCCCGTTTTATCCATGCTGGCCATGACGCTTTCCTTCGGCTTCAAGCTCCAGGCGGTATTTGTGATGCCGGCCCTGGCCATACTCTGGATGCAGGGCAAATTCAAGCTGCGCCATTTCTTTATCTTTCCCATAGCCTATGTCGTTCTGGTGCTCCCCGCCGTGCTGCTGGGCCGCCCCTTCCTGGATACCATCACCCTCTACTTCAGCCAGACCGGCAGCATAGGCAGCGGGCTGAACTATAATTCTCCCTCTATCTTCGGCATCTTCTGGAATGTTCAAAACGAGGCCCTGGCCTCAAAACTTGCCATTATCGCCGCTTTTGTCTTTATGCTGCTGATATTGCTCGTTTGTTATGTAAACCGAAAGAGGCTGAATCCACATGCCATGCTGGCCGCTACGGTGCTGCTGGCAGTGGGAATTCCCTTCCTGCTGCCCCATATGCACGACAGATATTTCTTTGCCGGAGATATCCTCACGGTGGTTCTGGCCTTTGCCTGCTGGAAGTATTCCGCCGTGGCTCCCCTATGTCAGTTCGCCTCTCTCCTGGGCTACCACGCCTATTTGAAAATGAGGTATTTTCTGCCTATGAGTTATGGTTCCTGGGCTTTGATTCTGGCGCTCATCCTGACAGGGATATACTTTTTCCGTGAGCTGGACCGGGGCCTTTTAATAAAAAAATAGAAATTGCTGCTTGACAAATCCTGATTATCTGCTATAATTCCTTATGCCTTAAATGTGGCGAGCCGGAGAGCGTATCAAGTTTTAAATGGAACTTGTACGCCGGCAAATATGCGAGAGTGCTGGAACAGGTAGACAGGCACGTTTGAGGGGCGTGTGTCAACCGACGTGGGAGTTCAAGTCTCCTCTCTCGCACCAGCTCGTCGGAGCAAGCTTCATATCGCT
>CALXGF010000039.1 GCA_944387735.1 uncultured Oscillospiraceae bacterium | reverse complement strand
CTGCTGCTGTAGGAAGCCAGGCCGCCGTAGCCGTTGCCCGCCGCCTCCGCCGGAGCCTCCGCCGCCGGGGCCTCCTGGATGGACTCGGTGGCAGCGGCAGTGTCGCTGCCCTTGCTGCCGGCTCCGCAGGCGCAGAGGCTCAGCAGCATGAGAAGTGCCAGTATCAGTGCCAGTGTCTTTTTCATTTTTATCCTCCGTTCTTTTTGAATTTTTCATCGGATGTCCTCACTATTGCTGACGTTAAAAATTCTTAAAAGTTTCTTTCCGCCGTTTACAGCTCTGGGAAATCCTGTTAAAATATTTATATAAATTAAAGTCAAGGGGACACCGCCGGCCGAGCCGGAGATAGGAGGAAGCTATGCCCGATACTTATATTGTATTTGCCGCCCTGGTCATGACTCTCGCCTGCCTGTCCCTTATGGGGCGCTTTATGCAGGCGAGCCGCCGGAGGGAGGCTCTCCGGGCTCTGTTTTACAAAGGGGCCGCCTCCCTGTGCTTTGTGGCGGTGGGACTGCTGGGACTGCTGCGTCTGGGGGACTGGGACTACGGCTGGAAGGCCCTGGCCGGACTCATCCTGGGCTTTTTGGGAGACGAGCTGCTGGCCATGCGCTTTATCCGGGAGGAAAAGCACGACCTGTATTTCAGCCTGGGAGCCATGGCCTTTTCCCTGGGCCACCTGCTTTTCATCTGGGCGGCCATAGAGCGTGCAGGCTGCTTCTCCCTCTGGGCCCTGCCCATACTGGCTCTGCTGCTGCTCTGCTCCGGTCTCTATGCCCGGAAGAAGGAGAGCCACGCCGGAGACATGCATATAAATGCGGTGGCATATATCTCCCTGGTCTGCTGTATGGGGGCGGTGACCTGCGCCGCCGCCATAGTGAGGACGGACCTTTCCTCCGTGCTCTTTGCTCTGGGCGGCCTGGGCTTCGTGGTCAGCGACAATATCCTCTGCGCCCACTATTTCGGCAAGGACGGCCGCTTCCTTTTAAACTGGCTCATCCACATAAGCTATTACGGCGCCCAGCTGCTGATAGCCTGGAGCATATTTTTCTCCTGAGAGCGGAGCCGGGATTCAGACCTCAGGCTCTTCTATGAGCTTTTCCACCACATACTGACACAGGAGCAGCCCCGCCGTGGCCGGCACCCACACCAGGGAGCCGGGTATGCTTCGCCGTCCCGGAGGCGGGACCTCCCGCTGCTCCGGCTCCAGGGGCTCTTCCGGGCTGAAGACCACCGGGTGGTGCTCCACCCCCAGGCGGCGCAGCTCCTTGCGCACCACCCGGGCCAGGGCGCAGCCGTAGGTTTTGGAGATGTCCTCCAGCCTCAGCTGCATGGCGTCCCTCTTGTTTCCCGTGCCCAGGGCGGAGACTATGGGTATGCCCCGCTCCCGGCAGCTCATTATCAGGTCCAGCTTGCAGCTGACCAGGTCTATTGCGTCCACCACGAAGTCAAAATCCTCCAGCAGCTCCTCCCGGCTGGACGCCTCGTAGCGGGCGGCGAGGGCCTTCAGCTCTATCTCCGGGTTTATATCCCTTATCCGCTCCGCCAGCGCCTGAGCCTTGGAGCGGCCCAGAGTGGAGCTGAGAGCGCAGAGCTGGCGGTTGATGTTGCTGAGGCTCACGGTGTCCTCGTCTATGAGGGTGAGCCTGCCCAGCCCGCTGCGCGCCAGGGCCTCGGCGCACCAGGAGCCCACGCCCCCCAGGCCGATGACAGCCACATGGCTGCGCCGCAGCTTTTCCATGGCCCCAGGGCCCAGGAGCATCTCCTCCCTAAGAAATCTCTCGTTCATAATAGCTCTCCGATTTTGGAAAACCCCCTGCCGCCGGGCAGGGGGTTTCAATTTCTTATGGTTTTTCTCAGCCCACAAAGCGCATGCCGAAGCCCTCCACCGGGCTGTAGCCGGCGGTAAGCTCCTCCAGCCACTGGCTCACGGCCTGATTCTCCAGGTCGGAGCGGGCGATATAGTCGGCGTAATTCTCGCCCTCGCCCACGTAGTACATCACGTGGTAGCCGGCGTAGCTGCTGCTCTCGCCGTAGACGATGGCGGTGTCGCCGCTCTTGTGGCCCTCAAAGCAGAACTTGTCGAACTCTTCCACCATCTGTCCCTTGGTGACGGAGTCGTAAAGGCCGCCGTTGGTGTTGGAGCCGGTGTCCTCGGAGTACTCCTCCGCCAGGGCGGCAAAACTCTCCTCGGTCTTGTCCCCGGCCTCATACTGGGCCAGGATATCCTCCGCCTTGGCCAGAGCCTCCGCCTTGGCCTCCTCGGTGTAGTTGCCCTCCTCGTCGGCCACGGCCTTCACCAGGATGTGGCGCACCTGGGCCATGTTGTAGTCGTTGTTGTCTCTGGAGAGAAAGACCACTACATAATAGCCGCTGCCGGCGCTGTCGGCGCTGACGGTGGCGTCGCCGGCCTTGCGGGCGGAGTCCATCATCCACTCCTTGTAGCTGCCCAGACTGGCCCCCTGGACCTTGCCGGGCTGGGTTGCGGAGGCGTCCTCCACCTGGCTTGCCACGGCGGCGTTCAGACGCTCCACATAGTCCTCTTCCTCGCCGGAGAGGTAGGCTTCAAGAATGGCGTCGGCGGTGGCCTTGGCGTCGGCCATGCTCTCGTCGGTGACCTCGGAGCTGGTTTCCCCGTCCTCGCCGGTGACTTCGGAGCTCTCGGCTACGACGTAGTAATAGGCGTAGTTGAAGTAATCCTGTTCGCCGTTATAGCTCTCATACTGCCGGTCTATCTCCTCCTGGCTGAAGTCCAGGGAGTCGATATAGCTCTGCAGGGCCTTGTTGGCCAGGGAGGAGTTCTGATATGCGGAGCGCACCAGGTCCATATCCACGCCGGGGCCGTAATTGGCGTCGAGGAGATTGTCGGCGCTGGCGTAGCCCTGGGAGGTGGCATATTCCTCCATGCCGTCGAAGTTGGCCTCCACGTCCTCCAGCTCCTCCTGAGTAAGCTCTATGCCGTTTTCGGAGGCGTAGTCTCTCAGAGCCTTCTCCTGGACCAAGGCGCTCTCCGCAGTCTGGATCAGGTAATCTCTCCAGCTCATGTCTTCAGAGGCGATGGTGCAGGGCTGATCATCCAGACCGTTGATGCCGGCGGAGGTATCCAGGCCGAAGATAGAGGCATAGCTGCCGTACTGGCTGACAAAGGAATAGTACTGTTCGCCGTAGCGATAGCTCATCTCAGAGGCGGAATATTCCTCGTCGGCTATGGTGAGAGCGGTGGTCTTGTAAAGAAGATTGGAGTTGAGGAAAAATATAAAGGCGATAAGCAGTATTACCGCAATGGTACCCAGGGTCCAGCGGCGTTTCTGCCGGGCTTTCTCCTTGGCCTCCTTCTCCAGAGCCAGGGTCTTTTTGTCGGTGCCGGCCTCACGGGCGGCCTGACGCAGTTTCTTTTCCGTTGATGCGCTCATGGTATGTCATCCTTCTCGATCAATACTTAGTTCTGTTCCATGCAGACTGAGTTATTATAACTCAAATGTTTCCGCTATTCAAGGGAAAAACTACAGTATTCCTCAAATGTTCACAGTGAAGATTTACGGGGAGGAGACTCTTTACAGAAATTTCAGGGCGTATTCATGTTTTGTACTGCATTTGACAGAAAAAAATGCTATACTTACCTGAAGTCAAAGAAAGGTTTGAACGATGAAGAGACACTCCCTTTTAAAAATCAGCCTGGCCGTCTTTGCGGCTCTGCTGCTGATAGCCGCCGCCTTGACGGCGGACAGCCGGTATCGTCTTCAGCTCACCCGCTACAGTCTGAGCTTTGCCAATCTGCCGGAGAGCTTTGAAGGCTGCCGCATCATCCATATCAGCGATCTCCACGGCATGAGCTTCGGTCGGGACAACCGGCGTCTGGCGGAGCTTATAAGGGAAGAGCGCCCGGACATTATCGCCTTTACCGGGGATATTGCCGGGGACGGGGGGGACCTGTCCGCCGTAGAGGCCTTGCTGAGGAATATAGAGGGCCTTTGCCCCTCCTACTATGTCAACGGCAACCATGAGTGGGCCGACGGCTGCGTGGAGGAGATAGAGGCTTTGATGGAGAGCTACGGCGTCCGCTGCCTGAGCAACGAGATAGAGCTGCTTTACAGGGGGGAGGACAGCATAGTGATAGTGGGGGCGGAGGACCCCAACGGCCGGGCGGATATGATGACGCCCTGGGAGCTGTCCCTACAGGCAGGGGAGCTGTACTCCGGCAAGTTTGTGCTGTGGCTGGCCCACAGGAACGACTATGTGAAAATGTATGAAGATATCGGCACCGACCTCATCCTCTGCGGCCACGCCCACGGCGGCATAGTCCGTCTGCCCTTTATAGGCGGACTCTTCAGCGTCCACCGCACCCTGGGGGCGGAATACGAGAAGGGACTGTACAGCAGCGGCCACTATATAATGGAGGTATCCCGGGGCCTGGGGAACTCCATTCCCATACCCAGACTTTTCAACCGCCCGGAGCTGGTGCTGATAGAGCTGCATGAAAAAAACTGAGCGGGGGAGTCATATTTATCCCGCCCGGCGCATATATTGAAGGTATGTTAAAAAGATATAGGAGGTATTGCCCATGGAAATGGATATTGACGACATGATTTTCGGCGACTGCGACCCAGGTCCCAGCAACCGTTGAGGCTGAAAAAGCCCTTGTGTCATAAAAATGCTATAAAAGAGCGGGAAACTCCCGCTCTTTTTCATTGCTTTTGTCCATTGAGTTTTGACATTGCCGGTGGTAGCATATACGGCGCTTTGAAGGACGGATTGTAAACACCGAAGCCGAAAAGCCCTATTACCTTTTCAGGAGACAGAAAAAATGCAGGGCACAGAAAAGATTTCAAACGGGATAACCGAGGGCGCAATATTCAGCCAGCTGCTGGCCTTTTTCTTCCCGGTCTTGCTGGGGACGCTTTTCCAACAGCTCTATAACACCGTGGATGCGGTGATAGTGGGCCGCTTCGTGGGCAAGGCCGCCCTGGCGGCGGTGGGGGGCTCCTCGGCCCATATACTCAATCTTATTATAGGCTTTTTTACCGGCGTGTCCTCCGGGGCTGCGGTGATAATCTCCCAGTACTACGGGGCCAGGGACCACGAGGACGTGTCCCGCTCGGTGCATACCGCCTTTGTCCTGGCCGCCGGCGGCGGCGCGCTGATGACGGCGCTGGGCCTGCTCACCGCTCCCTGGCTGCTGGAAGCGCTGAATACTCCCCCGGACACTATGGCCGACTCCCTGGTATATCTGCGTATAATATACATAGGTATGGTCCCCAGCATGGTGTTCAACATGGGCTCCGCCACCCTGCGGGCAGTGGGCGACTCCCGGCGGCCTCTGTATTTCCTCATGGTCTGCTGCGTGCTGAACATTTTCCTGGACCTGCTCTTCGTCCTGAAATTCGCCATGGGAGTCATGGGCGTGGCCGTGGCCACCATCATCTCCCAGCTCATAAGCGCAGCCCTGGTGTGCGTCCATCTCTGCCGCTGCAAGGACAGCTACAGGCTGATGCTGCACAAGCTCCGTCCCGACCACAAGATACTTCGGCGCACCGTGTGTATCGGCCTGCCTTCCGGACTCCAGTCCATCATGTACGGCCTTTCAAACCTGATACTCACCGCCGCCGTCAACAGCTTCGGCACCGACACCGTGGCCGCCTGGGTGGCCATGGGCAAGATAGACACCCTCAACTGGATGACCCTCAACGCCATGGGCATTTCCCTGATGACCTTTGCCGGGCAGAATTACGGCGCAAGAAAGCTGGACCGGGTGCGCAGCAGCCTCCGCATGGCCATGCTGCTGGGCTTTGCAATGGCCGCAGCCGTTGCCGTTCTCTTTGTCACCTGCGGCAGATATATGCTCATGCTCTTTACCGACGACGCCGCCGTGCTGGAGATAGCGGTTTTGATAGTCCTGTATATCGCCCCCTGGTACTGGCTCTATGCCCCCATAGAGGTGTTCAGCGGCGGCTTCCGGGGCCTGGGAGATACCCTTATCCCCACGGTAATCACCGCTGTGGGCGTATGCGTCACCCGAGTGGCCTGGGTATTTTTCGTAGTGCCGGTGTGGCATGATATCCAGGCCGTGTGCGTCAGCTATCCCATCAGCTGGGCCCTCACCTCCGGCGCCTTTTTCATATATTATTTTTACATACGAAAGCGCCGCCTGTCCGACGACTCCCCCGTAGCCTGACAGCTGCGGCTAAAGCAAAGGGCCGACTCTTTCCGAGATGAAAGAGCCGGTCCTTTTTGCGTTTTATGCATTTTATTTATCAGCCGCTTGGGGCTTGGCCTTTAACCCTCCGCCCGCCACAAGACCGATGAGCTGGCCGGAGAGTATCACCGTAAGCAGGGAATAGGCGATGCGCCCCAGGGGTATATAGCTCAGGGACAGCAGCAGTACAGTCAGGTCGCTGGCCAGATATATCCATTGCAGGGGCAGCTTCAAAAGCTTGCCCAGGGACATGGCCAGAGCGTCGTCCCCGCCGGGGGCGCCTCCCGAGCGGACGCAGAGCCCCACGCCCAGGCCCACAAAGGCCGCTCCCAGCACCGCCGCCGCCAGAGGATATCCTTCTATGGCGGGGTATACCGGGGGAAAGAGCTCAAAGAGGGCGTACCACAGAGAGAAGCCGCCTCCCGCCAGAGCGGACAGGAGTATGAAGCGGCGGCCCAAAGTGCGCCAGCCCAGGATATAGCACAGGGCGTTGAGCGCCAGGGAGCTGAGGGCCGGGGACAGGCCCAGCCAGTGGTCCAGCAGCAGGGTCAGACCCAGCACTCCCCCCTCGGTGACCCCGGAGAGGGAGTGGATATTATATAGGCCGAAGGCCAGTATACCGCTGCCTGCAAGGGAAACGATTATATCTTTTGTGGAGATGTCCAGCCGGGACATGAACCGGGATAACAATTTAACAAAACCTTTCTTTAAAATATTTGCCCAGGGCCCAGCGGGCCCCATTTTCAAAGGGGCCTTTTATAAAAGAAAGTCTTGCTTCATGGCAGGTCGATTATCCCCGCAGTCACAGCTCTGTGTTCCGCAGCGGGCATCCGGTCGTTACGCCGGGTGTTCAAACTAACAGATCCTTTCTTGATTTATAGGGAACGGGCTTTTCAGCCTGCCGCCTTCATGGACAAAAAGGCGTTGATAAAGCCGTCCAGGTCGCCGTTCATCACGTTGTCGATGTTGCCGTTTTCATATTCGGTGCGGTGGTCCTTCACCAGCTGGTAGGGCATGAACACATAGGAGCGTATCTGGCTGCCCCACTCTATCTTCATCTGCACGCCCTTGATGTCGCTTATCTTCTCCAGGTGTTCCCGCTCCTTTATCTCAGCCAGGCGGGCCCGGAGCATGTTCTTACAGTTCTCCAGGTTCTGGAAATGGCTGCGCTCCACCTGGCTGGCCACCACTATGCCCGTGGGTATGTGGGTCAGACGCACGGCGGAGGAGGTCTTGTTCACCTTCTGGCCGCCGGCTCCGGAGGAGCGGTAAACGTCCATTTTTATATCCTCGTCTCTCAGCTCTATCTCGCTGTCGTCGCTTATCTCCGGCATGACCTCCACGGCGGCAAAGGAGGTGTGGCGGCGGCCGGCGGCGTCAAAGGGGGAGACGCGCACCAGCCGGTGTATACCGTGTTCGCTCTTGAGAAAGCCGTAGGCGTTTTCGCCCTCTATCATGATGGTGGCGCTCTTTATCCCCGCCTCGTCCCCGTCCAGGTAGTCCATGACCTTTACCTTGTAGCCGTGACGGTCGGCCCACATATTGTACATGCGGTAGAGCATGGAGGCCCAGTCCTGGGCCTCGGTGCCGCCGGCCCCGGCGTGGAAGGTGAGAATGGCGTTGTTTGAGTCGTATTCCCCGGTGAGCAGGGTGCTGAGGCGGGTGGACTCCAGCTTTTCGGAGAAGGCGGCAAATTCGCTCTTCAGTTCCTCCAGCATGGAGCCGTCGTTTTCTTCCAGGGCCATTTCGCACATTACCTGCATGTCCTCCCAGGCGGAGCACAGCTTCTGGTAATTCTCGCATTTATCCTTCAGGTGCTTGAGGCGCTTTTGCACCTTCTGGGAGCGCTCCACGTCGTTCCAGAAGCCTTCCCTTGCGCTGGCGGCCTCCAGCTCCTCTATCTCTTTTTGGGCGGCCTCCAGCTTGAGGGCGTCCTTCAACAGGTCCAAAGAGGGTTTGATACCGTTGAGTTTTGCCTTATATTCTTCAAATTCCAGCATCGTATCATCTACTTTCCATATTTTCCGTACCTTACATTATACACAAAAATCCGGCTTTTGTAAATTGCTTTTTTTATCTGGAATTTAGCGGCTATAAAATCTCGTTGCCTATTCCAATTTTCAAACTTAGGTGTTATAATAAAATCAGCTTTTTGTGCCGCCTTGTCTTGGGCGCATAAGACTTGGATATATTCCCCAGCCTATAAATTACGGAGGAAAAAAGAATGATTTCACACGGCAAAGAAATCAAGGTGTTTACCGGCAACTCCAACCCCGCTTTGGCAGAGAGCATCTGCTCCGAGCTGTTCAGGACCCTGGGCAACGCAAACGTGTCTCAGTTTGCCGACGGAGAGTGTTCCGTCTCCGTGGCCGAGCCTGTCCGAGGCAAGGATGTTTTCATCGTACAGTCCACCTGTAACCCTGTAAACGACAATCTGATGGAGCTGCTGATAATGACGGACGCCATGCGCCGGGCCTCTGCCGGCCGGG
>CALXGF010000038.1 GCA_944387735.1 uncultured Oscillospiraceae bacterium | reverse complement strand
AATAGCTGCCGGCACAGAGATAGCCCAGGCGGGACATGCCGGTGTCCAGCTTTATATGTATCTTCAGCTCCCGGCCCAGACGGGAAGCCTCGGCGGAATATTCCAGGGCCTTGGCCAGGCAGGTCACGGTCTGGGTGATGTCCAGACTGATGAGCTGTGCGGTGTACTCCGGCGGTGTGTGGCCCAGAATAAGAATGGGCACGGTGATCCCTCCCTGCCTCAGCTCCAGAGCCTCGTCCAGGCAGGACACTGCCAGATAGTCGGCCCCGGCTTCCTGCAAAAGTCGGGAAATCCTCAGAGACCCGTGGCCGTAGGCGTCAGCCTTCACCACGCCCAGAAAGCGGCAGCCCCGGGGCAAAGCGGCACGGATGGCCTCATAGTTGTGCCTTATATTGCCCAGGCTTATCTCCGCCCAGGTCCTCTTTTGTAAATCGTTCATTGTATCAGTACTCCATTATTTCCCCTGTGGGTTCTTCAAGAGTGGGAGCGGGGATACTCTCCCCCTCGTGCCAGTCGCTTATCTCCACAAAGACCTTCACCCGGCCGTCGCTTATAAGCTCCGCCTGACAGGGGGTCATGGTGTCGGGATTAAACCATACGGTGCAGCTGAGAGTGTCGGTGCTGTCTATCTGCATAACGGTGTAATCCCCCTCAGTCCAGCCGGAGTCCAGGGCCCCGGTCTTCAGGGCCTGCACCAGCATGGGCAGGGCGGACATGGGAGAGAGCCCATAGTCGTCCAGTTCACCGGTGCCCAGGCTGATGCCCTCGTATTCCAGACTGGCGCCGTCGGGCTTCACCCGGGCGGTGACCCCGGCGATGAGCTGGGGAGCCACCACGGTTACGCTGCCGCCCTCACTGTCCTCACTATAGCTAAGGGTGAAGCGGGCGGTCTTGTTTTCATACTCCGCCCGGACATTGGCGGTGAAGCTGAGAGCCTCCACCGAACCAAGACGCTGGGACAACTCCTCATGGGCATCGGAAAACTCCCGGCCGCCGCAGCCGGCGAGCAGCAGGCATATTATCAAAAGCAGGGGCAGGCACAGTTTTTTCATGGCTTATCCGTCCTCCGAAAAAAATCTTATGCCTGACTATATGCTTTGTCCAAGAACATTATAATCATAAGACTATAAATAGTCAAATTCTGCTTTTTGGGGACTTAAGAGTAAAAATAACTATTGAAAAATTTGAAACTGTGTGCTAATATGAACGAGTTATCGCAGAGAACGGGAAAATAGCGGGTGTTTTGTCCGACAGAGAATGGGGGTCGGCGGCTGTGAGCCCCCTGGGACAGGGCCGCTTGGTTCGCCCGGGAGCTCCGGCCAATCACCGGCGTGCAGCGCGCGTTAAGCGCTTTGAGTGCGGCTTCATGCCGAATGTGGGTGGTACCACGGAAGTTTTGGCTTTCGTCCCTTTTGGGGCGTGGGCTTTATTTTTTTATAGGAGATTGAGACATGAAAGAACTGATGCAGCAGCTTAGGGAGTCCGCCGTCAAGGCTATCCTTGAATGTGACGGAGCAGATAGCCTGGAGGCCTTGAGAGTCAAGTATCTGGGCAAGAAGGGCGAACTCACCGCCATTCTCCGGCAGATGGGCAGCCTTTCCGCCGAAGAGCGTCCCGCCATGGGCCAGCTGGCAAACCAGCTGAGAAGCGACATTGAAAACGCCATCGAGCAGCGCAGGACTCAGCTTGCCTCCGCACTGATGGAGAAGAAGCTGAGGGACGAAGCCCTGGACGTGACTATGCCCGGCGAGCAGGTCCACCTGGGCCACAAGCACCCCATGTATAACGTGCTGGACCAGATAAAGGATATATTCATCGGCATGGGCTTTGAGATAGTGGACGGCCCGGAGGTGGAGCTGGCGGAGTACAACTTCACCAAACTGAATATAGACGAGAGCCATCCTTCCCGTGACTGGACGGACACCTTCTATTTCAGCGAGGACGGCCGGGTGCTGCTGCGTACCCAGACCTCGCCCATGCAGGTCCACGCCATGGAGACCAAGAGCCTGCCCATCCGTATGATAGCCCCCGGCCGGGTCTACCGGAAGGACGAGGTGGACGCCACCCATTCCCCCATGTTCCACCAGATAGAGGGCATGGTCATAGACAAGGGCATCACCATGGCCGACCTTAAGGCCACTTTGAACCTGGTGGTGGAGAAGATTTACGGCAAGGGCACCGTCACCCGCTTCCGCCCCCATCACTTCCCCTTCACCGAGCCCAGCTGCGAGCTGGATATCCAGTGCCACAAGTGCGGCGGCAAGGGCTGCCCCACCTGCAAGGGCGAAGGCTGGATAGAGGTGCTGGGCGCCGGCATGGTGCACCCCAAGGTGCTTGCCGGCTGCGGCATCGACCCGGACGTGTACTCCGGCTGGGCTTTCGGCATGGGCCTGGAGCGCCTGGCCATGGGCGAATACAAGATCACCGACCTGCGTCTGATATTTGAAAACGATATCAGGTTCCTGGAGCAGTTCTGAGTAGGAGGTACAGACATGAAACTTTCAAGAAAATGGCTTAACGAATATGTGGACCTCAGCCTCAATGAGTGCGGCGACAGGAGCTTTGCCGAGGCCATGACCGTGTCCGGCTCCAAGGTGGAAG
>CALXGF010000037.1 GCA_944387735.1 uncultured Oscillospiraceae bacterium | reverse complement strand
CCGGAGCCGGGCCTCGTCCTCGTCCCGGGCGGAGAGGAACAGCACCGGAACATCCCGTATCTGCCGCAGCTGCCCGAAGAGGGAAAAGCCGTCCCCATCCGGGAGCATCACATCCAGCAGCACGGCGTCCGGGACCGCAGTGAGAAAGCGTTCCAGAGCCTGGGCGCAGGACAGGGCGCACTGAGTCTCATAGCCCGCCTGGGTCAATATCTCCCCCACCATGTTCTGGAGGGCGGGCTCGTCGTCAACTATCAGTATTTTAAAGGACATGATATCGTCCTCCTTTGCCTTTGACTGTCTATATTATAGCCCCTCTTTTCCCGGAGTCCAGCCTTGAGGGAAAAAGTAAGCTAATCTTAAGGCCCCCTTCATGGGGACGTAAGGCAGCCGGACTAAGATAAAGGCACAAGGAGGTCTTGTAATGAACATAATTGAAACCGACGGTTTGTGCAAGCAGTACGGAGCCGCCCTGCGGGTGTCCCATTTGAATCTCAGGGTACCGGAGGGCAGCGTGTACGGCTTTTTGGGCCCCAACGGGGCGGGGAAATCCACTACCCTGAAAATGCTCCTGGGCCTGGTGCGCCCCACGGCGGGGAATATCCGGGTGCTGGGAAAGAGCATGGACGGAGCTAACCGCCTGTCGGTGCTGCGGCAGGTGGGGAGCCTTATCGAGAGCCCCAGTTATTACGGGCATCTCACCGGGGAGGAAAATCTGCGTATCGTCCAGACTCTCCGGGACGTACCGGAGAAGGATATCCGGGAAGTGCTGGAGATTGTCCGCCTGGAGGGGCAGAGGGACAAGAAAGTGGCCCACTACTCCCTGGGCATGAAGCAGCGGCTGGGCCTGGCGGCGGCATTGCTGGGCTATCCAAAACTGCTGATTCTGGACGAACCTACCAACGGCCTGGACCCGGCGGGGATACAGGAGATGCGGGAGCTAATTTGCGGATTGCCTGAACGCTTCGGCATGACGGTGGTGGTGTCCAGCCACCTGCTCAGCGAGATAGACCAGATGGCGGACCATGTGGCCATTATCAGGGAGGGAGAGCTGGTGTTCCAGGACAGCCTGAGCGCCCTCCACAGCCGCAGCCGCCACCATCTGGCCCTGCGGACCACCAACAACCCGGTGGCCCGCCTTCTCATGGCGGAAAAGGAAATAAGCTGCCATGAAGAGGAGGGCTATCTCATTCTGCCCATCCTCGCCGATGAAGATGCGGCCCGGCTCACCGTTTTTTTTGCGGAGCGCCGCCTGGGCCTGCTGCGGCTGGAGGAACGGCAGAAGAGCCTGGAGGACATCTTCCTGGAGCTGACGGGAAAGGCGGCGAGCCTGTGAAACTCCTTAGCCTGGAATTTTTTAAATGCCGCCGCAGGAAAATCGTTTTGGTTTGCGCCGCCGTCCTGGCGGTGGAGCTTATGTGGATGCTAACATTTTTCACCCGGCAGGATGAGGAGGACATGCAATGGGGCTGGATGCTCCTGCTCTACAATCTGTCCATGGTGGATGCCATCGTCCTGCCTCTCAGCGTGGCCACCCTGGCCAGCCGCAGCTGCGAGCTGGAGCACAGGGGCAGTACCTGGAAGCTGCTGGAGACCATGGCTGCGCCCGACAGCCTCTACGCAGCTAAACTGGGCTGGGGCGCTCTGGTACTGGCGGCGCTGCTGAGCATCCGCACCGGGCTTTTTACCGGGCTGGGCCTGGCCGTGGGTTTTCCCGGCCCTGTCCCCTGGGGGCGCCTGGGGCTGTTCACCCTCGTTTCCTGGGCGGTGTCCATGATGGCCTATGCCCTGCAGCAAGGGCTGTCTCTGCGTTTTGCCAACCAGGCCGCCGCCCTGGTGTGCGGCATTGCCGGCAGCTTTCTAGGCATCCTCTCCATGCTGTTCCCTCCGGCCCTCACCCGCTGCGTGCCCTGGGGCTACTACGGGCTTTTGGCCCTGGTGGGTATGAACTGGGATGAGATGACCCGTGTTACCGACTTTTACTGGCGCTGGCCCCAGCTCACCGACATCGCTTTGCTGCTGGTCTGGGGAACGGCCTTCCTGCTGCTGGGCCGGGCCATGTTTCTGAAAAAGGAGGTGTAAAGGATGCTGCTGCGCTGTTTGAAAGGAGAGCTGCAGAAGTGCCGCCGCTCCCCGGTGTGGCTGGCCTTTTTCGTGCTGCCCGTCTTTCCCGCCATCCTGGGAACGGGAAACTATTTGGCCAATAGCCGGGTGCTGGAAAACGGCTGGTACAGCCTGTGGAGCCAGCACACCCTGTTCTCCTCCATCTTTTTCCTGCCCGCCCTGTTGGGAGTATTCTGCGCCTGGCAGTGGCGTCTGGAGCATACCGACCACAACTGGAACAGTTTTCTCACCGCACCTGTGCCGGTGGGGGCTCAGTATGCCGCCAAACTGATTTTGGCAGCCGTGATGTCCCTTCTGGCCCAGGGCTGCATCGGGCTGCTGTTCCTTATCAGCGGTAAGCTGGCGGGCATCCGGGAGCCGCTGCCCCCGGAGCTGCCGGGCTGGCTGCTCTGGGGAGCCCTGGGCGGCATCTCGGTCTGCTCCGTACAGCTCTATTTCAGCCTGGTGATGCGCTCCTTTGCTCCGCCGGTGGCCTTCGGCCTTGCGGGAGGCATACTGGGCCTTATGCTCACCGCTCAGGGGCTGGGCTATGCCTTCCCCTACTCGCTGCTGTGTCTGGGGATGCGGGCCAATAACCCGCAGATGGAGCTGGAGCCGATGCCCTTTCTGATCTCGGCTCTGGCCTATACCGGGCTGTTCGCCGCCTTTTCGGTGAGATACCTGCGCCGGCGGGATGCGCCTGGGGAATAGCGTCGTGGTAAAAGAAAGCAGCGCCCCTATTCTATTTTTAATTAAAAATCTGTATAAAAATTAAAGACGGCTGAGGTATTTATATGGTATAATAAAAAAATATAGGGCGGTACCAGCAAAAAGCCGGGGCGGGAGCCTTGAACCTGTAGCCTGCGTGCAGCGGCGGAGAGGGGAGTATGTATGGCGTCTCATCCGGATTTTGTAAACTATGTATCCGAGCAGCTGAGGGAGGCCGGCAGCATACGCAGCCGGAAGATGTTCGGAGAATACGGCCTATACTGCGACGGGCTGTTTTTCGCCGTCATCTGTGGCGATCAGCTCTTTGTAAAGCCCACTCCGGAAGTGGAGGCGGCCTTCCCGGAGCTGCCCAAGGCCCCACCCTACGATGGGGCTAAAGATTATATCTTGGTGGAGGACGTGGACGACCGGGACGCCATGACTGCCCTCGCCCGCCTCACCTGCCTGGCCCTGGAAAAACAGCCGAGGAAGAAAGAAAATGACAGTGGCCTTTGACTATAAGAAGAAATGTAGCTTGGAGGCAGACAGGAGGGGCGGAGCGTGAAGACCAGGGAAGAGTTTTTGTTTGAAGAAGCGCCGGTGACCAGGGCGGTGCTGTCGCTGGTGATACCAACCATTATCAGCCAGCTTATCACCGTTGTCTACAATATGGCGGATACATTTTTTGTCGGGCAGATCGGCGACCCCAACCAGGTGGCCGCAGTTTCCCTGTGTATGCCCGCCTTTGTGTTTCTCACCGGCCTTGCGAACCTGTTTGGAATCGGCGGGTCCAGCCTGATGGCCCGCAGCCTGGGGAGAGGGGAACGTCAAAAGGCCAGACAGACGGCGGCCTTCAGCATCTGGACAGCCGCCGCAGTGTCGCTGCTCTACGGGCTGGGACTGCTGCTGGTGCGCAGGACGCTGCTCCCGGCTTTGGGGGCCGATTCCCAGACCTTCGATTTCTGCTGTCAATACATGTTCTGGACCGTTACCGTGGGGGCCCTGCCTACGGTGATGAACCAGGCTCTTGCCCATCTGGTGCGCTCTGCGGGGCACGCTTCCCAGGCCAGCTTCGGAGTGGCGCTGGGGGGAATTTTGAATATTCTGCTGGACCCAGTCTTTATTTTCGGGCTGCGCCTGGAGGTGGCCGGGGCCGCAATCGCCACCATGCTCTCCAATGTGCTTGCCACGCTCTATTACCTTGTGCTGCTGAGAGGCAAGGGCTATGCCCAGGATATCTCCTTCCATCCCCGTTACTACACCTGGGGAGCCGGGATCCCCAGGGAGGTGCTTCTGGTGGGGCTGCCCAGCTTCCTGATGAATGTAATGGGAGTACTGTCCAATGTCACAATCAATAAGCTGATGTCCGGATATTCCAATGCCGCCGTGGCGGGCATCGGCGTGGCGAAAAAGATAGACATGCTCAGCTTTGCCATTGCCACGGGTATGTCTCAGGGGGTGCTGCCGCTGATCGGCTACAACTATTCCTCCAGGAATATAAAGCGCATGAAGGCCGCCCTCAAGACCGATTTCCTGTTCAGCTTTTTCATCGCCCTGGCGGGGACGGTTTTCCTTTTCACCTGTGCCGGGCCTATCGTAAGGGCCTTTATCGACGACCCTGAGACTGTCAGTTACGGCGGGCTGTTCCAGAAGATCATCTGCATTACCGGCCCCTGCATCTCCGTCACCATGCTGGCTATAACTACCTTTCAGTCTGTGGGGAAAAAACTGCAGCCCATGGCACTGTCGCTGTTGCGCAAAGGCGGGCTGGATATACCTTTCATGCTGCTGATGAACCGTTTGTTGGGAGTAAAGGGCATAGTCTGGGCTACGCCCATTGCAGACATGGGGGCGATGCTGGCGGCGATAGTCCTGTTTATCCCCTTCTGGCGGCATCTGAATTCAGAGCTGTCGCCCACGCCCGGAGCCTAATCCGCTATTCTCAAAAAACGCTCAAGCCGGCAGAGCGGGCCTGCCGTATCACCAGATTAAAAAGGGCATGGCAAAAAACAGCCCGATATGCTATGATTCACATTGGCGGAGAACTTTCCGGACTGAAAGCCTCACATAATATGGAGGCTTTCAGAACAGGACCGGGAGCCGGTTTGACCGCTGAGAGAATTTAAAACAGCCGGAAAAAAGGAGCTGTAATATATGACAAAAATACTGTTCGTGTGCCACGGCAGGATTTGCCGGACATGAAAAAACGCCTGTAAATCAAGCACTTCCAGTGTTTCAACCTCAGTTTTACCAATGATTTACCAATATTTCTGGAGAGCCAGGCTTGCTAACTATCACACCAGAATGAGGAGATCAACAACATGGAAGAACTCAGAAAACATATTTACGATGAACAC
>CALXGF010000036.1 GCA_944387735.1 uncultured Oscillospiraceae bacterium | reverse complement strand
CGCCCGGCTATGCCCCCCACGTTATAGCCGTAATGGGGATAACCCACCGTGCCCAGGTTCATGCAGCCTTCCACTGTTCCGCTGGAAAAGCCCACTATACCGCCGCTGTCGGAGACCACGTCGGTATCCTCCGCACCGGTGAGGGTCAGGCCCTCCACATTCAGCTTATCTATCTCCAGGCCTCCGGCGGAGATGCCGGTATTCACCTCGGAGCGGTTCTCGCAGTTTTTTATGCTGCCGGAGTTATAGCCGGCGATGCCCCCGGTAAAGCGTTTGCCGCTTATGCTGCCCTCCGACTTACAGTCTTTTATGCTGCCGTAGTTTTCCCCTGCAATACCGCCCACGTAGTTCGTGCCGGTGACTTTGCCATTAAAGCTGCAATTTTCTATGGAGCCGTAGCTGCTGCCCACCAGGCCGCCCACCTGATTGCGGCTGTTGTCCGGCTCCACCCGGCCTTCCAGGTTCAGATCCACAATGCTGCCCTCCTCCTGGAGATAGCGGAAGAAGCCCTGATGGGAGCCGTCGGTGGCCAGGACGAAATTGCTGATGGTATGGCCGCCCCCGTCAAAGCTGCCGCTGAAACTGGGTATGGGGTTGAAAGCCTTGCCCTCCAGGTCCAGGTCATTGTCCAGCTGCACCTTCAATCCCACGGAATACTCCACCAGAGTGCAGTTTACGGCAAAAGCCTTCAGGTCCTCCACAGTGGATATGTGCAGGATATCGTCCTGAGCCAGGGCGCAGGGCAGCAGTCCCAGCAGCAGCGCAGCAGCCAGGAACAGGGAAAATATATTCCGTTTCATTCTTCGCTCCCTCCCGTAATTTCAAGGCTTTGCAGCTGATCGTCCAATTCTTTCACGTCCCCTATATCCACTATGCCTGTGAGTTCGCCTCTGAACAGGCCGTGGATATCCGCATCTATAACTCCGTTGAGTTTCCCTCTCACCCGGCCGTCGATACGGATAAGGCCGGTCTTGTGCTGGGGGCTGGTATTCCTGTTTATGCTGAAGCTGGTCTTTCTTATGATGATATCCCCTATCAGCAGCATCTGAGGCAGCACGCACATCACAAGAAAAATGGATATGCTGGTACCGCTTCCTATATACAGCCCTATGCCGGAGATTATCTCGTTGGAGGTCATAAAGCCAATGGCCATTCCCGCCAGGGCCATCATGGCTCCCGAAGTGATTATGGTGGGAAAGGCCAGATTCAGGGTCTCCGTCATGGCCTCTTTCAGAGGCATCTTATCCTTCAGGGACATGTAGCGGCTGGAGATAACTATGGCGTAATCTATGTTTGCGCCCATCTGTATGGAGCTTACTATCAGATAGGTGAGGAAAAATAGATTGTTGTTCAAGAGATAGGGCGAGGAGAAGTTACACCAGATACTGCCCTGGATTATGGCTATAAGCAGCAGGGGCAGTCCGGCGGACTTGAAGGTAAAAAGCAGCACGATGACCACAAATAGCACTGTCAGCACGCTGATTATCACATTGTCTTTTTCAAAGGAGCTGCGCAGGTCGTTGCTGCTGGTAGTGTCTCCCACCACATAGTACTCGTCGTACTGCCGGGCCACGATGCCGTGGATGATGTCCAGATATTCATAGCTCTCCTCCCCCTCTGTGGGCAGGTTCAGCATGACCACCATGCGGCTGTAGCTGTCGCTCATCAGCTGGAGCTTTGCGTCATTTAGCTGCTGCTCCAGGTCGTCCAGAGTCTTTGAGATCTCCTCGTCCAGATCCAGTACCACTTCCTTGCGCTGCTCAAAGAGATAGCTGAACATGTCTATCAGCGGCACCCGGTAGTTCTCCAGATTGGTTGCTATCTGGCCATAATCGTTTTTGTTCATGGCGTATCCTGTATACAACAGCTCCGCCACCTCTATATCCAGGTCAGCCACCTCGGAAAACTCTCTGGGAGTGAGGGAAGCAGTGAGGGTATAGCCGTCCAGCACCTCCACATTGGCAAGGCCCGTGACGCTCTCCACCAAGGGCAGCTCCTGAATGTCCTGGATGACTCTGGCCTCTTTTTCGTAATCCCCGCGGGGCACTATCACGGCCAGCATATTTGACTTTTCAAAGCAGCTCTCTATCTTCTGTTTTGCCAGCTGAGTTTCGTTCTGGCGTATGGAGCTGACGGAATCCACGGAGTAGACATAGTTTGCCTTATGTGACAGAGAAAAGGCAATGATTATCACCGCCACAAAAATCACCGGCATAACAAAGCGGGTGGCATACACGGCTTTCCCCAGGAAATCTATCTTGGGCACAAAGTTCTTGTGGTGGGTCCTGTCGATGAGCTTTGAAAACAGCACCAGCAGCCCCGGCATCAGGAGGAATACTGACAGCATGCTCAGCAGTATGGCCTTTATAAGCACCGAGCCCATATCGTAGCCCAGCTTGAACTCCATCAGGCACATGGCAAGCAAACCCGACACCGTGGTCAAGCTGCTGGCGGATATCTCCGGTATGGCGTAACTCAGGGCCTTTATGGCCGCCTCCCTGGGTTCATGTTTCTCCCGCTCCTCGGTATAGCGGTGGCAGAGTATTATGGCATAATCTATGGCCAGGGCCAGCTGCATGACAATGGCGATGGAGTTGGTGACATAGGACACCTCCCCCATCAGATAATTGGTCCCCATATTCAGCAGGGCGGCGGCGCCGAAGGTTATCAGCAGCACGGGTATCTCCGCATAGGTGCGGGAGGTTAGCAGCAGCACCAGCACAATGATTATCACCGCAATGATGTCCACTACCAGCATCTCGCGGTTTATTATCTTTTCCAGGGGGTTGCCCACTTCGCTGCTTATGTACAGGTCGTACCCGGCCAGGTAGTCCTTAACAGCCTCCAGGCCCTTCTCGCTGTCCGGGTCAAAATCGTCCCCCACAAAGGTCACGTCAAACAGGGCGGAGGCTTCGCTGTAGTGCTTCTCGCTCTCGTCAAAGTCCACGGACTTTACACCCTCCAGCCGCTCTATGCCCTCCTTCAGCTCCAGGGCAGTTTCGTAGGTGACGTTGGCCACCATTACCTTTGCCGTGCCGAAGGTGGTAAATTCCTGGTCCATCAGGTCCAGACCGGTGCGGGTCTCCGTGTTATCCGGCAGATATTCTGTTATATCGTCGCAGACCTTGACCCAGTTTCTGGAGAAGGCGCAGAAAATGGCCAGCGCCGCAAAGATGAGAAATATAATATTCCTCTTGTCTACGATCACGGCCGCCACACGCTCCATAAAGCTGCCCCGCTTACCTGCCTTCAAAGCTATCCCTCCAATGTTTTCAAGAGAAAATGCCCGCAGCATCCCTTGTTATAATAATATCAGCAAAGCTCTAAGAAAACAATTAGACAAGGGAAGAAAAACAACTAGACACATATATGCAGTTTCTGAAATATATGGGAAAATGCTTTATTTAAAGGCGAAATGTGCTAAAACAGATAAGGCAGCCGGACTTTCATCCGGCTGCCTTATCTGTTATGAAAGAGGAGAAAATGAAAAACTGCTACTTGCAAGTATAAGATAACAAAAAGATATTTCAGAAGTAACAGCTTTTCTATTTCAGAATTGTTAAATGTTATGTAAATTCGCTTACCACTTTTTCCGCAGCTTCAGATTCATAAGCTGTTTCTTGTGGTGGCAGAGCTTTTCCCGGCATTTGGCGCAGCTGAGGTTCTGATTGGTCTGTTCATAAAAGCGTTCCGGGTGCAGAAAAAAGCACAGCTCCCAGCGCAGCAGCAGCACCAGACTCAGTCCTACCAGGATATGGGCATAGATGTTATTTACAAAAATAAGGGGAGTGAACATCATGGCATAATCCCAGTTATATATACGGCAGGTCTGGCAGCAGCGGTTCTTCATCATCCAGGTCTGGAATGGGCAAAATAAGAGTATGCATATCATGTCGCACACGGAATAGGCTATGGCTATGAGCAGCAATATGCCCCAGTCAATATAGCCGAGATAGTATATCAGGGCGATGATGCCGTTTAGCACCACCCAGGACAGCAGCACTATCAGCACCGGCTTGGCGGAGCGGCGGCGCAGTTGGCTTTTGTCAAAGCTCTCGGCGACGGGGATGTAGTTCTTGGCAAACTGCTTCTGGCAGCCCATGCTCTCATATCTGGAGGGGAAGCAGCGCAGCACCATCTCCACAGAGAAGAACACCGTCAGCACCAAAAGCAGCAGCTGGCTGTCCTCATAGCCGCCGAACATGCTGGGGCTGTTCTCCAGGCGATTTACCACATACACGGCCAGGGCCGCAAGGAACAGCAGGCTCCTCACTACCAGCTTTATATAATGTATGCGGGATATGGTGGAAAGCTTGGCTCTAATTCTGCTCATCTTTGTCTCCGACTTTTGATTATTTTCTGTATTTCAGCCCAAGATATACCGGGCCGAAAGCACGGCCAGAACACCCGGCAGGGCGCTGGAGCACACATATATCAGCGCCGTAAGCCAGGCTCCGGCCTCCAGGAGCCGGGCTGGCTCCAATGAGAGGGTGGAACAGGTGGTAAAGCCCCCCAGACCCGCCATCAGACAGTCCGCCATTTCCAACTTCTCCCTTCAGATCCGGGCAGTGTTAAATATATTAACACGCTTTTTCCCCCGCCGCAAGGGTATAGCTCAGTCTTTTCCCAGCTTTTTACCGCAATACTTTTTCCCTTGATTTCAAAGCCCAAGACCCTCGGATCTCTCCATGGGTCTTGGGCTTTGAATTATCCTAAGCTGCCGTCTCTCCGCCGCTGAGCGGGTCACAGATTGTTCTTTCTAAAAGCCGAGGGCGTCACTCCCTCAAAGGCTTTGAATATCTTGGTAAAATAATTGTAGTCGTTAAAGCCTACTTTTTCCGCCACCGAGGATATGGGTATGTCCTCCCTTATAAGCAGGCGCTTTGCCGCCTGCACCCTGCGCTGGGAAATGAGCCGGGTTACGCTGCCGCTGCCGGAGAGCTTTTTCGCTACGGCGCAGAGCTTGGTGGTGCCCATATTCAAGTCCCTGGATATCTGACCTAGGCTGAGCTTTTCCATATAGTGCTGGTCTATGTACATTTCCAGCTTCTGCTGGTCGGTATACTGGGTGGAGTGTATCATGCCCTCCAAAAGCACGTAATGGGTAAGGGCCTCCAATATCTCGGTAAAAGCTTTCAGCTCTCTTTGGGAGTATTGCCTCAGCTGATAAAAAGCGTCCCTCAATTCCAGCAAATCCCCTTTATACCAATCAAGGGTCTTCACCGTCTCCTCCCATTGGAGCTTTTGAGGAGTGTTGTCCAGCAGCTGGCCGAAGACCATATAGGCTATGGGCACCCCCTGGTCGTATATAGGCACCACTATCTCTTTCAGTCCTGCATGACAGCGGTATTGATAGGCTTTGCCCAAGGCGGAACACTTTCCCACCGCTTGGGCGTCACACTCCTCGCAGCGGCGGCGTCCATCCGGGGTGGACTGAATATGCCTGCAAAAGGACGTGGCGATTCCAAAAAGTTTGATATCTTTACCGTCGGCGTCAAATATGTTCACCCAAACCCCAGTCAGCATCTGCAAGTTATTCAGAAGTTCGCTGAGGCGACTGCTGTTGAAAAGTACGTTCACAGTGATCCCCTTTCTCTTGCTCACATCATCAATGCAAATACCTGCCAAGCTACTGCTTCCCTCCGCCCCCAGGACTTGATCAGGATACAGGGCGGCGCTGCTGTTTTTTTCCATTTCTATTCCTTATTTTACCACATATCTGCAAAAAATTCACTGGCAATTTTAAAAATCCTTGTACAATTTTAAGGGTGCAGGGCCTTGATTATCTCCAGCATCTGCTCCCACTTGGCCTCCATGTCCTGAACCATCCTCAACTGAGTGCGGCAGCGGTCCAGGTTGTGTCCCGGACGGTGTACGGCAAAATACACATCCCCCTCCAGATAGTCGGTGAGAAAGCGCAGGCCACACTCCAAGGTCATTATTCTGGCGCCCCAGGCAAGGCTCAGATACTCCTGTTCCCTAAGCTCAGGGCAGGCGCTGATAAAGCCCTTGGCAAAGGTCCGGAAAAGTTCCAGGCTCATGGACACCTTGCTCAAATCCCTCTCATCCTCCGGGGCGGTAGCAGCTCCGAAGCGGATGGAATCTCCAAAGTCATAGGCCAGCAGGCCCGGCATAACCGTGTCCAGGTCTATGACGCAGAGGGGCTTGCGGGTCTCGGCATCCAGCATAATGTTGTTGAGCTTGGTGTCATTGTGAGTCACCCGCAGAGGCAGCTCTCCCCTGCGGAGCATGTTCATCAGCGTGGCCCCGTCCTGTTCCCGTTTTAAAAATTCCTCTATCTCATAGACGGCATCCTTTGCCCGGTCCAGCTTATCCTGCTCCAGCGCCGCCTTGAATTTCTCATATCTGTCCGGGGTGTTGTGAAAGTTCACTATGGTCTCATGGAGGGTCTGAGCCGGGAAGTCCTCCAGTTGGCGCTGGAAGGTGCCGAAAGCTACGGCGCTCTGATAGAAATCTTCCGGAGTCTCCGGGCTCTGGAGACAGATGCTGCCCTCTATAAAGTCGTACACTCTCCAATAACCGCCCTTGCCGTCCTGCCAATAGTCCGCCCCATCCACAGTGGGCACCAGGTGCAGGCACTCTCTTTCGCTCTTTACCTTTTTCTGGAGATGGCGGGTCACGGCGCCGATGTTTTCCATCAGGCCCGGCACGTCTTTGAAGGCCACGGTATTTATGCCCTGGAGGATGTATCGTTTGCCGGAATCAGTGACTGCCAGATAGGTCCTGTTTATATGGCCGCAGCCGTAGGCCCCACACTCCGTCACATTGCCCTTTAATCTGAAGTTCTTTAAAATTTCCTGCATTTTATATTCCTCCCCGGTATTTTTTGAAATTTATGTTATATTTTTATTTTACATATTTCCCCACTGTTTACTAGATGTTTTCCCACATATAAGCGTAATTTCTTTCGCTCTGCAAAATATTTTTTGGGCGATGTGCAAAAAGAAACGGCGGAGCCGGGGCTCCGCCGTTATTGAACAATTCCCTTGTTGAAGGCCGATAAAGTTCAGCGCTCCAACTTTACCCGCTTTACCATGATAGCGGCGATTATACCGATCACCACGCCGGCAATGACGCCGCTGACTATCAGGAAGGGCAGGTAATACTTGATGACGTTGGTTTCCAGCAGAAAGCAGGCCATGGCGATCTGCCCCACATTGTGGAGCACGCCGCCGGTGACACTGACTGCCACAGTGGAAAAGAGCCCCGATTTCTTCAGCAGTATCATGCCTGTGAGGCTCAGCGCCGCACCGGCCACGCTGTAGAAAAGGCTCACCGCCGTGCCGAAAAGGATGGACACCACGAACACCCTTATAAGGGAGATGACCGCCGCCTCTTTCCAGCCCAGCTTGTAGAGCACAAAGACCACGGCTATATTGGCCAGGCCCACCTTAACTCCGGGCACCGCCACGAAGGCAGGTATCTGGCTCTCCACAAAGGAGAGTATCATTGCCAGGGCCGCTGCCAGAGCCATAACTGCTATCTTTTTTGTCTTCATCAGCTTATTAGCTCCACTTCGCTGTTGTCGGCATAGATGGTAACGGTAAGCTTGTTTGGCAGGCAGGTTATACACTGTCCGTCCAGCTCTATTTTACCCTGGCGGACGCAGAGCTTGTCCGGGCAATCCGCATCCTCCAGCCAGGCGCAGCCGTCCTGTATTATCAGGATGTTGCTGCCGCCGTTAAGCTCGTAGCGGCCCTCCACCGCCAGAGAGTATCTGGCCACCTCTTCTCCGTTGACACAGACCACCGCCACATTCCCATGGCTGCCGCTGCCGGAGAACAGGAAGTAACATACCAGCGCCAGCAGCAGCAGCGAGAATATCAGGATAAAGTCAGCAAGCCGTTTCTTCCTGGGCCAACTCATTTAAAAGCAACCAGCGCCATGGCCACTATGGATGCGGCCAGCAGCTGGATAGGCAGACCACGGAAAGCGGCGGGGATCTGCTTTTGAGCAATGCGGCTGTTGACGCCGGCCATAAGGTAAAGCGCAGCCAAGAAGCCCAGGCCCACACCCAGAGCGGCGGCCAGAGCCTGGCCTAAGCCGTATCCCTCGGAGACATTCTCCAGAGCCAGACCCAGCACGGCGCTGTTCAGGGCGATCAGGGGGAAATACACGCCCAGGCTCTTATGGGCGACGGCTTTTACCACCAGCTCCACCAGGTACACGACTATCAATATGACAGCCACATACACCAGTATCTGCAGGTAGCCCAGGGCGTAGATGTCCAGCAGAGTCTTCACAGGCCAGGCGATGGCTGCGGTGAGCAGCATCACCACTGTGACGGAAAGGCCCATGGCCAACAGTTTCCTGGATTTGCTGGAGTAGCCCAGCATGGGGGCTACGCCCAGAAGCTTTTCAAAGGCATAGTTATTGGCAAGCACTCCGCCAAGGATCAAAAGAAGTATTTCTTTCATTACTCTTCCTCCTTCTCAGCGTCTTTGCCGGTATCAAGGCCGCCGGCGGCAAAGGCAATACCCTTGCCCTGGCAGAGGCAGCAGCCTCGGCAAAGCTTGTTGACTACGGCGGCGGCAAAGGCCAGGATCATAAATCCGCCGGAAGCCTGGCTCAGCAGGGGCACCGCATGGTCCTTCAGGAAGGCTATCTCGTTTCCGGCAAAGCTGCCTGCGCCAAAGACCTCTCTTACGACGGCCACCACCAGGATGACCAGGGTGAAATAAATGCCGGTGATTGCGGCGTTTGCCAGAGCCTTGCCCATGCCTGCCTTGGCGGCATTCTCAGCTGCGCCAAAGGAGAGCAGGTCTACGGCAATAACGGCCAGGTATAGGCCCATCATCTTGTATGTCCCCGGCAGATAGGCATTCATCAGCATATCCGCTGCGGAAACGAAGGCCGCAGTCACCAGCACGCCGGCTGCCAGCCTTGCCCCCTGGGGTATGAGCTTGGACAGGGCGGCTATCACCAGGCTGCTCAGCAGCATAACTGCCAGCACGGTCAGGCCGATGGCCAGGGCCGAGCGTACATCCGCGCTCAGCGCCAGGGCGGGGCAAGCGCCCAGGAACAGGACAAGGACCGGGTTAGCGCCTATGGCCTCAAGGAGCTTAGGGCTGTTTTTAGTTTCATTCATCCTTTTCCCCTCCTTTATGCTATGGCCGCAAAGGCGGCAAAGGCATCGTTGGTGGCAGTGTCAACAGCGTCGCTGCTCATGGTAGCGCCGGAGATTAGAGCCTGCTCACCGGTGTAGCTGTCGGCAGTCAGGCCGACAAAGCCTTCTTTGTAACTGGGCTCGTCCAGAGTATAGGTGGTGAAGTACTCAGCGTAGAGTATCAGCTCGTCGCAGGTCATCTTCACTATCGCGCCGTTTTCATCCAGCACGAAGTAGATGGGCATGGCCATATTGTTGTAACCATAGCTGCGGCTGACAAAGCCATAGTACTGCACGCCGCCGTCCACAATGGAGTAGGCTCCGGTCACGCTGTTGTAGATATCCAGAGACAGAGCGGTGATCTCCGCAGTCTCGGAGGTGATACGCTGGAGCTTGGCTATCTCCTGTTCGGCCTGGGACTGGGCGTTCTCGGCGGTGTAGGTCTTTATCTCCTCCAGCATAGCGGAGTTATCCACCTCGTTGCCCTCCAGGTCGACTATCTTGGCGCC
>CALXGF010000035.1 GCA_944387735.1 uncultured Oscillospiraceae bacterium | reverse complement strand
CGGCCTCGATGACGGTGACGGGAATGACCTTACCAGTCTCGTCGAAGATCTGCGTCATGCCGACCTTCTTGCCGATGATGGCTTTCTTCATTTTATTTCCTCCTATCGGTTATTGGTTGCCTCGCTTGGTCCGGGCGTTGAGCTCCCGTCCAGAGGCTGGCAACTTAACCCGTCCGCATACGCAAGCTGCGGACTATGGGTCGTTGACTTGTGGGTCTTGCGGGGTCTGGGTCTTTGCTCAGAGCTTGATCTCGATCTCCACGCCGGCGGGAACTTCCAGATTCATCAGGGCCTCAACGGTCTTCTGGGTGGGGCTGAGGATGTCGATAAGGCGCTTGTGGGTGCGGCGCTCGAACTGCTCGCGGCTGTCCTTATACTTGTGAACGGCGCGAAGGATGGTGACTATCTCGGTCTTGGTGGGCAGGGGGATGGGACCGGACACCTTTGCGTCGGTGCGCTTTGCAGCCTCCACGATTGTCTCGGCCGCCTTGTCGATGAGCTGATGATCGTAGGCCTTCAGGCGGATACGGATCATGTTCTTGTTGCTTGCTGCCATGTGTGTTCTCCTTTTTTCGTACGTTTTGTTCGGCGGCATTGGCTCCGCCCTTTACTATGCGTACGGATGAAACCCAAATTCCTATACACACAACCGTGCGTATCAGGCCGTGTCCGAAAAACAAACCGGCTTTTCAGCCGGTCAGATCCCCCGTCCACGCGATATACGCGTGTATCAGATAGGTTTCAGCCGCCCGATTGCGTGTTGAAAAGCTTTCCAACACCGGACATACTCCACGAAAGTTACCTCGCTCAAGGCGAGCAATCTCCCGCTTCATCGCATAATACTCCTGCGCTCTTGCACACGAGCTTTAATAATATACCAATTATTGCCCCGGATGTCAAGAGAAAATTCTCTTTTCTGCAAAAACTTTTTGCGTATTTTTTGTGCAGCCTATACGAAATTTAAAAAGTTAAAAGGCCGGGGGCAAGCCAGCCTTTTAACTGCGCTTTCCGCTACAATATCTTGTGTTTATCCGTATATCCGGGCGCTATTCTCCCCTGTCGGGCCCCGGCTTCAGCCTCTCCTTCAGCCTGTCCGCCGCCGCCAGCAGCTCCCTGCCCTCTCTCAGCAGCAGCTCCCCTTCAGGGCTGAGGGACAGCAGCCGGTTGGAACGGCGGATAAGCTCCACCCCCAGCTCCTTCTCCAGGGCGGACACTCCCCGGCTCACGGTGGAATGGCTGGTATAGAGCCCCCGTCCGGCAGCGGAGAAGCTGCCGCTCTCGGCGGCGGCTATGAACATCCTCAGCTGCTCCAGCTCCATAGCCCCGGCGCTCAGTAATTGAAGGTATAGGGCAGCAGCTCAGAGAGCTTGTAGCTCACGTAGCGGTCTCCGGCCTTGGCGCACAGGACCTCCATATCCGGGGAGAACTCCGCCAGAAACTGGCGGCAGGCTCCGCAGGGGGTACACCAATTTTCGCTGTCGGCATAGATGGCTATGCGGCGAAACTCCCTGTGGCCCTCGCTTACTGCCTTGCAGCAGGCGGTGCGCTCGGCGCAGATGGTGCTGCCCAGGGCGGCGTTTTCCACGTTGCAGCCGGTATACACCGTGCCGTCGCTGCACTCCAGGGCGGCGCCCACGGGGAAGCGGGAATAGGGGACGTAGGCGTTCAGCGAAGCTTTCTTCGCTCTGGACATAAGTTCTCTGTCAGTCATTTTCTCCCTCTCCTTGTTCAGTATTGTCATCGTCCAGTATGATTTCCCAGTTTTCAAAATCATACAGGGGATTGCCCAGGTTGGC
Source organism: uncultured Oscillospiraceae bacterium (assembly GCA_944387735.1). Taxonomy (GTDB): domain Bacteria; phylum Bacillota; class Clostridia; order Oscillospirales; family Oscillospiraceae; genus Limivicinus. Next base: position 14,708 of record CALXGF010000035.1, on the reverse strand, counting down.
GTTCAGGCCCCTTATCATGCCCCGATGGACGATTATCTCCTGGTGTTCAAAGCCTATGGATATCAGCAGGCCCCGGGTGGCCACATGCTCGTAGAAAGTCTGATACATGCTGGAGCGGGTGGCCTCGGAGGCGGCCAGGTAGTCCTCCAGGTAGCCTTGGAATATGGTGTCGGTACTGCGGGAATAGTTCAGCTCGTCCTCCGGGTCCAGCAGCTCCGTCAGGTCAAAGTTGTTGCGCAGCTTCACCTCGCCGTAATACATGTCGAAGGTCCCCTCCTCCAGGGCGGTCATATAGTCGTCCCAGGTCAGCTCCTGCACGTCTATCTTAAGGCCTATGGTGGCCATATCCTCGGCAAACTTATGGCACATGCCGGTCTTGGCGCTGCTGTCGCTGCACACGATAAGTATGAGGCTGGCGTCCTCTCCGGCAGACATATACTCCAGCCAGCCGTCGCCGTCATGGTCCTTCAGCCCCGCATTTTCCAGAATGGACTTGCAGGAGTTGAGGTTATAGTTCATAGTCTGGGCATAGTCCTCGGGATAGGCGGCGCAGCTGGGGTACATGGCCACGGAGGAGCCCACGCCGTTGCCGTGGAGCAGCTCCTCGGCAAAATAGGTCCTGTCAAAGGCATAGTTCATGGCCATGCGTATGGTGTCGTAGCGGCCAAGAGTACTCTCGTTATTAAACTGAATATAGTGGAGGTTAGTGGTGGGATAACTGCGTATCTCACTGGTACGGGCGTAACCCAGGTTGGTATAGCTGGAGGGGTCGTTGGTGACCACGTCGATGATGCCGTCGTCAAAGGCGCTGATGATGCTCTCGGCAGAGGCATATTCCTTCAGGTACACCGTGTCCACCGGCAGGTCCTGATAGTTTTCATAGCCCTCATAAGCCACCAGTGCCGTATAATCGGCATTGTATGTATAGGGTCCGCTGCCCGTAGGCCGGGGCTCGTTCATCTCTCCGTATTTTATAATAGGTATATTCAGCAGCTTTACAAATTGGGTATCCCCTATACCCAGGGTGACATAGAAGTTCTCATCGTCATAGCCCGCCCCCTGGAAGCTGGAAAAGCGGCCCCTGTATCGGTCGGAGTTTATGGCCATATTCAGGGAGTAGCTCAGGTCCCGGCCCGTCACCGGCGTGCCGTCATGGAAGATGTGGCCCTCTCCTATCTTGAAGGTCCAGCTTTTGCCGTCCTCGGTGCAGCTCCACTCGGTGAGCACATTGGGGATGGCCTCAAAGTCGTTGTCCACCTCCACCATGTTCTCATACACCAGACTGCACACCAGCTGGTTGGAGCGGTTGGTGGCTATCAGGGGATTGAAGGAATAGTTGGTATTGCAGTTGAGAGAGAAGAGATTATCCGCCCCCGGGGTGCGGGTCACATCCTTGCCCTGGGTGGAATCCGGGATATTTTCATAGGGGTCGTCGGAGCCGCTGTCGCTGCACCCGGCGCAGCACAGCAGCATGGCCAGAGCCAGCAGCAGGCTCAAGGTCTTCAGATATCTATTCATGCGTTTCTCCTTATCACAGCGCTATGGCCGCTCCCTGGCTGCCTCGCCGGCCCTTGGTATAGCGGTGGGACCAATATTTGTCGTGGCTGCACATGGTACACTCGGAGGATATATCTATATTCTCCGCCTTCACCCCCAGCTGCATCAGCCGCCGGGCATTGGCCGCCCTCAGGTCCACCATGGTCTTCCCGTCCGCCCTCCGGTCAAAAAGGCCACGGGTATCTCCCCCCAGGTACTTATCTATAGCCAGGGGCACATCGTCGTCGGTCTCAAAGCAGCAGCGGCCTATGGAGGGGCCTATGGCCGCCCGGATGCTCTCCGCTCTGGCCCCCAGGCTCTCCATCTTCTCCAGGGCGTTTTTCAAAATGTCTCCCACCGAGCTGCGCCAGCCGCAGTGTATGGCCCCGGCCACGGAATTCTCTCCGTCCCACAGCAGCACCGGCACACAGTCGGCCACCATGCACAGCAGGGGCAGGCCCTTCACATTGGTGACTATGTCGTCGGCCTCATAGGGCACGGGGGACATGCACACATGCCGGTCCTTTTCCGTCACTATGCGCACCTCATTGCCGTGGACCTGCTTTGTGACGGCCATGCCGTCTATGCCCACGCCCATGAGGGCGCAGAGCCGGCGGTAATTTTCCCTCACCGCCTCCGGGTCATCCCCCCGGTTGGCCCCCAGATTCAGGGAGCTGAAGTCCCCCTTGCTCACGCCGCCGCAGCGGGTGGTAAAGGCGTGGCGGGCGCCTATTATATCGGAGCTCATATATATGAGTCCGTTTTCATTGTTTTCTTTGAAGCTCATGGTCTCTCCGTCCTGCCGGGCAGGCCGCCCTGTTTCTCACTGGTTCCTGCCGCAGCATTCCTTGTATTTGAGCCGTCGGCTGCCGTCGGCCTTCATCCTGCCGCAGGGCCGGGGGCCGTTGCGGCCGGGCTTGGGGGCCTTCTTTATCGGCTGCTTTTTCACCGGCTCGCCCCCCACATTGGCGGCGGCGTTCTTTGCCACGGCCTTGCGCTCTATGGGCTGCTCCCGGCGCACCTGAACGGTGAACATACGCCGGACGGTCTCCTCCCTTATGCCGTGGACCATGGCCTCGAACATGTCGTAGCCCTCCTGCTTGTAGGCGTCTATTGGCTTTACCGCCCCGTAGCCTCTGAGACCTATGCCCCGCTTCAGCTCGCTCATGGCATCGATGTGGTCCATCCAGTACTCGTCCACCACCCGGAGCATTATCACCCGCTCCAGCTCCCGCATCAGCGGAGCGCCGTTGGGGGCAAGGCCGAAGGCCGTCTCCCTGGCGGCATAGACCTTCTCCGCCAGCTCATTGACCTTCTCGGCCACCTGCTCCCATTTGGCAAAGCCGCCGAAGTCCTCTATCTTAATGGCGCCGGGGCGCATGAACAGCTTTTCAAAGGGCTGGAGAGCGGCGTCCAGCTGCTGCTGGCTCTCGGCGGCGCCGCCGCCCAGGCCGTCGGACACGGTGGAAGTTACGAACTCGTGGATCATGTTCATGATCTGCTGCTGTATATCCTCCCCGTCCAGAACCTTCCGGCGTTCGCCGTATATGATATTGCGCTGCTGGTTCATAACGTCGTCGTACTCCAGCACGCTCTTTCTGGTCTGGAAGTTCCGGCTCTCCACAGTCTTCTGGGCCTGCTCTATGGCTCCGGAGAGCATCTTGTGGTCCAGAGGCATGTCCTCATCCACCTTCAGAGTCTCCATCATATTCATTATCCGCTCCGAGCCGAAAAGGCGCATAACATCGTCGGTGAGGGCCAGGTAGAAGCGGCTCTCGCCGGGGTCGCCCTGACGGCCGGCGCGGCCCCGCAGCTGGTTATCTATACGCCTGGACTCGTGACGCTCGGTACCCAGGATAAAAAGTCCGCCGGCGGCTTTCACCTTTTCCGCCTCGGCCTCGGTGACGGCCTTGTGTTCCTTCAGCTTTTCGGCAAACATGCTGCGGGCCTTAAGTATCTCTTCGTCCTGAGTCTCCCCGTAGCCGGTGGCCTCGCTGATCGTCTCCTCGCTGAAGCCCGCCTTACGCAGATCGTTCTTGGCCAGGTACTCGGCGTTGCCCCCCAGCATGATGTCGGTGCCTCGGCCGGCCATGTTGGTGGCTATGGTCACCGCCCCCAGCTTACCCGCCTGGGCAACTATCTCCGCTTCCTTCTCGTGGTATTTGGCGTTGAGCACCGTATGGGCTATGCCGCGCTTCTTCAGCAGGGACGAAATGTATTCGCTCTTCTCTATGGACACGGTGCCCACCAGCACCGGCTGTCCCTTTTCATGGCAGGCGGCTATCTGTTCTATTATGGCCCGGTTCTTCCCCGTCTCATTTTTAAACACCACATCCGGATCGTCCTTGCGGATGACAGGCTTGTTGGTAGGTATCTCTATGATATCAAGCCGGTATATGGCCTCGAACTCCTCCGCCTCGGTGACGGCGGTGCCGGTCATGCCGGAGAGCTTTTCGTACAGGCGGAAGTAGTTCTGGAAGGTGATGGTGGCCAGGGTCTTGTTCTCCTTCTGCACGTCCACGTGCTCCTTGGCCTCTATGGCCTGGTGGAGACCCTCGGAGTAGCGGCGGCCCAGCATCAGCCGGCCGGTGAACTCATCCACTATGATGATCTCCCCGTCCTTGACTATATAGTCGATGTCCCGCTTCATTATACCGTGGGCCTTCAGGGCCTGGTTTATATGGTGGCTGAGCGTGGCGTTCTCCATGTCCGCCAAATTCTCCAGATTGAACTCCTTCTCCGCCTTGGCTATGCCCCTTGCGGTGAGAGTGGCGGTCTTGGCCTTCTCGTCCACCACATAGTCGGCGTCCAGGTTCTCGTCCTCCTCTTCCTTCTCGTCCACGGAGGCATAGACCTGCTTTTTAAGGCGGCTGACAAAATCGTCGGCCCGGCGGTAAAGGTCGGTGCTCTCGTCCCCCTGGCCGGATATTATCAGAGGAGTCCTGGCCTCGTCTATGAGTATGGAGTCCACCTCGTCCACTATGGCAAAGGCATGGCCCCGCTGGACCATGTTCTCCTTGTACAGGGCCATGTTGTCCCTCAGATAGTCAAAGCCCATCTCGTTGTTGGTGCCGTAGGTTATATCGCAGTTGTAGGCCCTGCGCCGCTCGTCCCCGGTGAGGCCGTGGACGATAAGGCCCACGCTCAGGCCCAGGAAGCGGTGGACCTTACCCATCCACTCGCTGTCCCTCTTTGCCAGATAGTCGTTGACGGTGACTATGTGTACCCCTTCCCCGGCCAGGGCGTTGAGGTAGGCGGGCAGCACTGCCACCAGGGTCTTGCCTTCGCCGGTCTTCATCTCGGCTATGCGCCCCTGGTGAAGGACAATGCCGCCTATGAGCTGTACCCGGAAGGGTTTCATGCCCAGCACCCGCCAGGCCGCCTCCCTTACGGTGGCAAAAGCCTCGGGCAGGATGTCGTCCAGGGTCTCGCCCTGGGCCAGACGCTCCTTGAATTGCTCCGTCTTGTTCCTCAGCTCCTGGTCGCTGAGGGCGGAGTACTCCTCATCCAGCGCCTCTATCTTGTCCGCTATGGGATATATCTTCTTAAGCTCCCTGTCGGAATAGGAGCCGAATAATTTGTTGAGTATGCCCATTATACTGTGCCTTTCTAAAAATATTTGCGGGGCCTCAGCCGGGCCCATGCCGATACAGAGCATATTGTAGCACATCTTTGTGAACAAAAAAAGTACTATATTGTAGCTTCTCCAATATATGCCCGTTGCCAGGGCCCCGTTTTTATGATAAAATCCTTTCTTGGTAAAAAGAAGAACAGGAGATGCTCTGCCCTATGGACAAGATAGGCTTTGACAACGAGAAATATCTGAAGCTCCAGTCCCAGAACATACGGGACAGAATAAGCAAATTCGGAGGGAAACTTTATCTGGAGTTTGGCGGCAAGCTCTTTGACGACTACCACGCCTCCAGAGTGGTGCCGGGCTTCAAGCCGGACAGTAAGGTGAACATGCTCATGGAGATGAAGGACGATGCGGAGATTGTCATCGCCATCTCCGCCGACGACATAGAGCGCAGCAAGCGACGGGGAGACCTGGGCATCACCTACGACGAGGATACCCTCCGCCTTATCGACGCCTTCCGGGGCATCGGCCTCTACATCGGCAGCGTGGTCATCACCCACTACAGGGGCCAGGCCGTGGCCGATCAGTTTAAAAAGCGGCTGGAGATGCTGGGCATACGGGTGTACAAGCACTACATTATCCCAGACTACCCCTCCAACGTGCCCCTGATAGTCTCGGAGGAGGGCTTCGGCAAGAACGATTACATAGAGACCCAGCGCAGCCTTGTGGTGGTCACCGCTCCCGGCCCCGGCAGCGGCAAAATGGCTACCTGCCTCAGCCAGCTCTACCATGAGCACAAGCGGGGCGTCAGCGCAGGCTACGCCAAGTTCGAGACCTTCCCCGTGTGGAACCTGCCCCTCAAGCATCCGGTGAACCTGGCCTACGAAGCCGCCACCGCAGACCTGAACGACGTGAACATGATAGACCCCTTCCACCTGGAGGCTTACGGCGTCACCACCGTCAACTACAACCGGGATGTGGAGATCTTCCCGGTGCTGGAGGCCATATTCAAACGCATCTACGGCAGCAGCCCCTACAAGAGTCCCACGGACATGGGGGTGAACATGCTGGGATTCTGCATCCAGGACGACGAGGTCTGCGTGGAGGCCTCCAGGCAGGAGATACTCCGCCGCTACTATGCCGCCGCCTGCGGCGTGCGCCGGGGCACCGCCGACCCCAATGAAGTCCGGAAGATAGAACTCATCATGAATTCCCTGGGTCTCAGCCCCGAGGACCGGCCCGTGGTGGCCGCCGCTTTGGACAAGGCGGAAAAGACCGGAGGCCCAGCCGTGGCTCTGGAGCTCAACGACGGACGCATAGTCACCGGCAAGACCTCCTCCCTGCTGGGGGCCTCCTCCGCCTGCCTGCTCAACGCCGTGAAGGCCCTGGCGGGCATAGACAAGAAGCTGCCCCTGATAGCCCCCGGCGTCATCGAGCCTATCCAGCATCTGAAGGTGGAGCACCTGGGCAACCACAACCCCCGGCTCCATACCGACGAGCTGCTTATAGCCCTGTCCATCTGCTCCGTCACCAACCCCATGGCCGGCTGCGCCATTGAACAGCTGGACAAGCTCAATGGCTGCGAGGCCCACTCCTCCGTCATCCTCTCCCATGTGGACGAGGACCTGTTCAAGAAGCTGGGCATAAACATCTCCTCCGAGCCTAAGTACCAAGCCAAAAAGCTGTACCATAAATAAGCTCTCCATAAGGGATAAAATCCCCGGATATTCCAGAAATATCCGGGGATATATATTGTCTCATTTTGTCTCATTTTTTCAGACTCCCGGGGCTGATGCCGAAGCTCTCCCGGAAGGCCCGGTGGAAGGCGGAATAGTCGCCGAAGCCGCTTTCGGCGGCGGCCTTGGCCGCCGGCATACCCGCCCTTATCAGCCGGGCGGCGTGGAGCAGACGCTTTTGCCGCACATAGGCGTGGACGCTGCTGCCGGTCTGGGCCTTGAACAGGCGCATGAAGTGATACTTGCTCAAATACACCCGCTCCGCCAGCTGCTCCACGCTCAGCTCCTTCCCCAGGTTTTCGTTTATATAGGACAGGACCTGGCGTATCTTCGGGTCGTACTGGCTCTCCCCCGGCTCCTTGGCCGCCGTCATGCGCCCTATATATATGAGCAGCTGGATGATGTAGCTCTCCCTCAGGGCCTGGGCCCCAAAACCTCTGTCCTCCGCCGCCTTTTCATAGGCGGAGAGCACGGCCTCTATGGTCCGACGCTGCTGAACCGTGGGCCGGAGCAGGTGCTCCCCGCTCTTGTCCGCCTGGTCAAAGCTGTCCGTCAGCCGGACTCCCGGTACGCTCCGGTCAAAGTATTTCCCGTCCAGATATATTATTATCCGCTCATAGGGCTCGGATTTGTCGATGAGGGCCCGATGTATGGTGTGGTGCTTTATCAGCAGCACGCTCCAGGGCTTGAGGGTATAAGTGCTGCCCTCCACGGTATAGTCCACCCGCCCGGACAGCAGCAGCACTATCTTGTCGAACTCGTGGAAGTGGAAATCCAGCTCCTGGCCCGCCGTGTCCCGCAGGTGAAAATAGTGGTAATTCTCCCGCAGGTATCCCGCCCGGCTGACGCTGGTGTCCTCTCTCATTCTATCGCCCCCCGTCCATATTTTAAAGCATTATATGCAATATTTCAAGTATACACCACAGGCTGCATTGCAAATCAGCAAGACAGCAGCGGATAAAAAGCCCGCCGTATCTCCGGCGGGCTTTGGCTTTTTCTGTTTTCCCTCTGTAGCTGCCTTATCTCAGACGCTCAAAGCCGTCCTCGCTGGGCTTTTCCGCTTTGGGCTTCACGGCCTTTTTCTGCATGTTCATAATCAGCAGCCACTCATACAGCAGAAGCTGCATGGCAGCCCCAAGCATTATCATGTGCATGCCCATATACCTGTCGTCGGCCAAGGCCATGATGCACATCATCACGCCCATCATAATGGTAAAAAAGCTCTGCCAGGTCTTCACCGCCCCGTAGGCAAAGCCCGCCGCCCGGAAAAACGCCATCATTGCGGTTATTATGGCCAGCATCTCTATGAGGTAGGACCAGATGACGCTGTTTAGGGCGTTTTGCTTATAGCAGATTATAAGCCACAGGGCATAGAGGGCTATGGGCAGGGTGGTGCCCAGGCAGGCCAGGGTCGGGTGGCGCAGCTTGCCGTACTTGTCGTTGGCGCCGCCCAGCACCAGGGGAAAGGACAGACCGGAAGCTATGGCCAATATGGCCAGCGCCAAAAGCAGCTCTGCGTCCTTATCCGTCTCGCTGGTGGCAATGAGCACCACGCCCCCCAGAGCCATCACCAGGCCGCAGACCCAGCGGGCTGCGGTGAAGAGCCTGCCCTCGTTTTTCAGGGCCTGACAAAAGTCCGTGGGTATATACAGCTTCTCGCTGCGAAACTGCTCTATAAAGCGGTTGAAGAGCAGAGCCGAGGCCAGGATTGCCAGGGGTACCAGGTAGTTGAACACGCTGCGCTCCGCCAGGCCCGCCTCGTCGAAGGCCATCTGGTCCTGGAGCCAGCGGAAGAACACGCCAAAGGCTCCCGCCCCGGCCACATAACAGGAAATCTCCAAAGATCTTTTTTGCATAATCACATTTCCGTTTCAATAACTATTGATTGAAGCCCTGTCCCTGTTGGGCCCAGGGAAAGATAACGGCTTAATTTTATACTTATTTATTCATACAGTCAAGGAAAAACGGAGGCAAGTCCATGAAAAGAACCCTTATAGCCGCATATCTGGCTCTGATCATCACCTTTGTGCCCGCTTTTTGCCTGGTCTGGCGCAGCGGCGGCAGCTCCCAGGCCGGGCCCAGCCCCAGCCCTGCCGCCGCCCCTCAAGCCCTCGGCGTCCGGGAGACTGCCGCTCCCTCTCCCTCAGCTTCAACCCGGCCCAGTCCCGGCCCAAGCCCCTCTCCCTCTCCATCTCAGGGGGCGGAGCCGGCCCCTGAGAGGCTGCTGGTAAAATGCGGACCGGAGGTCTATGACGTGGACATGCAGGAATACCTCATCGGCGTGGTTGCGGCGGAGATGCCCGCCTACTTTGAGCCCGAAGCCCTGAAGGCCCAGGCCGTGGCCGCCCGGACCTATGCCATGTACTGCGCCGCCACCGGCCGTCACAGCGACGCCCAGGTCTGCACCGACTACGCCTGCTGTCAAGCCTGGATAAGCCGGGAAGACATGGAGAGCAACTGGGGGGAAAGCTTTGAGGAAAATTACTCCGCCGTCAGCCGGGCGGTGGAGGAGACCCGGGGCGAATATCTCTGCTATGAGGGGGAGCCGGTGTTCGCCGCCTTCCACTCCTCCTCCTGCGGGGCCACCGAGGACTGCGGCGCCATATGGAATCCCCTGCCCTATCTGGTGAGCGTATCCAGCCCGGAGACAGCCGACACCGTCCCCGACTTTATAAGTCAGGTGGAGCTGAGTCCCCTGGACTTTCGGGACACGGTGCTCTCCGCCTATCCCTGGGCGGACTTCACCGGAGAGGAGAGCTCCTGGGTGGGGGAGATAAGTCTGGAGGACAGCGGCCGGGTGGCCTGGGCGACGCTGGGAGGCATAGAGATATCCGGCACGGAGATACGCAGCCTCTTCTCCCTGCGCTCCACCGCCTTCACTCTGGAATACACCGGCTCCGGCTTTCTCTTTACCGTCACCGGCTATGGCCACGGCGTGGGAATGAGCCAGCACGGGGCAAATCTCATGGCTGCCCAGGGCAGCGATTACACCCAGATACTGGCTCATTACTATCCCGGCACCGTCTTGGTGAAATAAGTCCCCTGCCGGGAAATTCTATTTTATACGCTTATAGGTGACAAAGCAGTAGCGCAGGCCATCTTCCTCCTGCCAGGACTCTTCCTCCTGCCTCTGCCATCTCTCATCGGCGTCCAGGTTGGGAAAGTAGCTGTCCGACCTGGGCGCCAGGTCTATCTTGGTCACATGCACCGTATCCACCCAGGGCATGAACTGCCGGTAGACGCTCTCGCCGCCTATCACCAGGCAGCGCTGCTGCCGGGCGGCGGCCTCCAGAGCCTCCTGGGTACTGTGGACAAGCTCGGCCCCCTCTATCTCCAGGCTCTGCCGGGACACCACGATATTGTGCCGCCCCTTCAGGGGCTTGCCTCCAGGAAAATCCTCCAGGGTCCTTCGCCCTACGATAACGGCGGCCCCCATGGTCAGCTCCCTGAAATGGGCCCGGTCCGCCTTTAAAACCACCGGCTGGCTGCCGTTGCTGCCTATGCCCCAGTCGGAATATACCGCAACTATAGCTTCCATAGGCATCAAAGGGCAACCGGTATCTTACCGGTGAAGTCGGAGTACTGGTAGTTCTCCAGGGTGAAGCTGTCCCTGGTGAATTTGTAAAAGTCCGTCACCTCAGGGTCGATGCGGAAAGTTGGGGCGGGCTTTGGAGGATTTGCTATTATCTCCTTTATGGCAGGCACGTGCCGGTCGTATATGTGGGCGTCGGCTATGACGTGGACAAACTCGCCGGGCTTGAGGCCCGAGACCTGGGCCATCATCATGGTGAGCACGGAATACTGCACCACGTTCCAGTTGTTGGCCGCCAGCATATCCTGAGAGCGCTGGTTCAAAATGGCGTTGAGCCTGTCCCCGGTGACATTGAAGGTCATGGAGTAGGCGCAGGGATACAGGGCCATCTCCGACAGATCGGCAAAATTATATATGTTGGTCATGATACGCCGGGAGGCCGGGTTGTGTTTTAAATCCCAGAGCACCTTGTCAACCTGGTCCATATCCCCCTCGGGATAGTGGTGCTTGATGCCCAGCTGATAGCCGTAGGCCTTGCCTATGGAGCCATTCTCGTCGGCCCAGGCGTCCCAGACCCTGGTGCGCAGCTCGCGGACATTGTTGCTCTTGGCCTGCCATATCCACAGCAGCTCGTCAATGGCGGACTTCCAGTAAGTGCGCCGGATGGTGAGGATGGGGAATTCCTCCGCCAGATTATACCGGTTCACTATGCCGAATTTCTTAACGGTATGGGCGCTCTGGCCGTCCTCCCAGCGGGGGCGCACTTCCCGGTCCGTATCCCAGACGCCGTTTTCCAGGATGTCCCTACAGTTTTCAATAAATATCAGGTCGGCTCTGCTCATGGGGTCTTCCTGCCTTTCTAATTTTTCAGGGGGCAAGGCTCGGCTTTGCCCGGACGAAGTTTATTTTAACACAGGCACCGCCCTTACTGCAACAGAATACTATGGAAATGGAGGTGCTGCTTTTGAAGTTTGCTGTCATCGGCGGAGATAAAAGGTCGGCGCTGCTCTGTTCCCTGCTGTGGCAGGACCGGCACAGAGTACATAGCTTCGCCCTGGAAAAGGCGGAGCTGCCCGCAGAAATACCTAAGGCCGGCTGCCTGCAGGGCTGTGTATACGGGGCGGACTGCGTCATTCTGCCCACCCCGGCGGAGAGAAACGGGCTGATAAATTCCCCCTACGCCTCTCAGCCCCTGAGGGCGGATGAGCTGCTGGTGAGCCTGTGGCCGGGCCAGCTGCTCATCGGCGGGAAGCTGGGAAGGGAGCTTAGCATGGGGGCGCTGAACCAGGGTCTGCAGGTGGCGGACATCATGCAGAGGCGGGGCTTTACCGTGGGCAACGCCGCTCTCACCGCCGAGGGCGCCCTGGAGAGGCTCATGGCTTCCAGCCCCCGGAGCCTCTGGGGCAGCTCCGTGCTGGTCACCGGCTGGGGCAGAATAGCCAAGATACTGTCCCTGCGCCTGTACGCCCTGGGCTCCAGGGTAAGCGTGGCCGCCCGGAAAGAGGGAGACCGGGCCATGGCCAGAGCCTTCGGCCTGGAGGCCCTGGACTTTCCCCAGCTGCCGGAGGCTCTGGAGGGCTTTGACTTTATCGTCAACACTGTGCCGGAACAGGTGCTGGGAGAAAAGGAGCTGGGGCTTATCCGCAGGGACGCCCTGCTGCTGGAGCTGGCCTCCGCCCCCGGGGGCTTTGACCTGCACCGGGCCCAGGACCTGGGCCTGAAGGCTCTGGCAGCCCCAGGGCTGCCCGGCCTCTGCGCCCCCTACACAGCGGCGGAGCTGATGCGGGAGGCTATTTACTCAATAATTAGGGAGATGGAAGAATGAGCATTGAAAGCAAGAAAAGACTGGGGCTGGCTCTGTGCGGCTCCTACTGCACCTATGAAAAGCTCTTTGCCGCCGCCGAGAAGCTCAGCGGCAAATACGAGCTGATACCCATAATGAGCGAGACCGCCGCCGAGACGGACACCCGATTCGGGGCGGCCTCGGAGCACATAAAAAGGCTGATGCTCCTCAGTGGGAAAAAGGTGGTCACCACTATAGCCGAGGCGGAGCCCCTGGGCCCCGCCACTCCTATGGACGCCCTGCTTATCGCCCCCTGCACCGGCAACACCCTGGCAAAGCTGGCTAACGGCATTACCGACAGCTCCGTCACCATGGCAGCCAAGGCCCATATGAGAAACGGCCGCCCGGTGATTATCGCCCTGTCCACCAACGACGGGCTCTCCGGCTCGGCGGAGAATATCGCCAAGCTACTCAACCGCAAGGGCGTCTACTTCGTGCCTTTCCGTCAGGACGATCCGGCCAAAAAGCCCCGGAGCCTCCAGGCAGACTTCAGCCTCCTGGACGAGACGGTGCAGGCGGCGCTCCGGGGCTGGCAGATACAGCCCATACTTAAATAGGGGCCCTCAGTCCCCAAGCGGAACATCTATTACTTGTTGCCTTATAGCGGCCAATCTGATATAATGCGAGCTAGGGCTCCGTATCTGTGAGGTGAAAGCCATGGCTCTGGACAAAGAATATTTCGACGCCATAGACATCAATGTGGTGAGGAAAAAATATTATAACGCCAACAAGGTCAATTCTCTGCTGGAGGATATCCGCCGTCAGGCGGAAGCCATGGAGGAGGAGAATTGCCGCTTGAAAGCCCAGCTGGCGGATATGGGTCTGGGCAAGTCCCAGATAGGGGACACCCTGCTCACCGCCCAGGCAGCTGCCAGGGACATCGTCGCAAAGGCTAAAATCCAGGCCGCCAAAATCGTGGAGGAGGCCCGGCAGCAGCGGGAGGGCATACTCTCCGGAGTGGTGGACCAGCAGGAGTACGCCGCAGACTGCGTGCGCAAGACCTTCGACAAGATAATCCACCAGCAGCTGGAGAGCATAGAGCTGCTCAACGGCATGTGGCAGGAGTTCCTCTGCGGCCTTATCACCGAGGGGCCGGAGGGCAAAAATTTCAAGCCGCAGGAGCAGGCAAAGCCGGAACCTCAGGAGAGACCGGATGCGCCGCCTAAGCCTCCGGTAAAAGACAGAGCCCGGATAAGCGAGCTGGAGTCCATGGTCAACAACATCGCCAGGGAGCTGTCGGAGATAGCGGCCTCCCGGAGAGACCAGGAATGTAAGCTATAAAATCTCAAGCTATAACGAATTTAAGGCAGAGCGGATTAAAGCCCGCTCTGCCTTTTGCCTTGTCCTGCGTCCGCTTTTATTGATGCAGCTCCAGGGGCAGCCCGTCCGGGTCAAAGAAAAAGGTCATTTTCTTCCCCGTGTAAAGGTCGGGCCTTATATCCTCGCAGGCTATGCCCAGGCTCTCCAGCTCCGCTGCCGCCGCCTCTATATCTTCCACCTTGAAGGCCAGGTGGCGCAGACCCAGGGCCTCCGGCCTGTTGGGTCGCTCCGGCGCCCAGGGCTGGCCAAATATCTCCAGCTCCATATCCCCGCAGGCCAGATCCAGCTTCCAGTCCCCCCGGTCCTCCCGGTAATTTTCCCGTATCACCTGAAAACCCAGCTTATCCACATAAAATTCTCTTGACCTCTTATAATCGGAAACGATTATGGCCACATGGTGCACAGCATCCAGCTTCACTTTTTCACTCTCCTCCCGGCCCGGCAACGATTCAGGCGTCTCTCTCCGTAAAGCGGCCCTTCATATCCGGCCGAAGGCTCTCCAGAAGGGCGATGCAGCCCCGGTTTACATCTACCCAGGTTGCCTGGAAGTCTCTGGTGTACCAGGGGTCCGCCACCGCCCTTTCTTCCCCGGCATAGCTCATGAGCAGGCGGAGCTTCCCCTCCGGGTCGCCTCCGAAGCAGCGGGCCATGCTGCGCATGTTGGCCTCGTCCATGCCTATGAGCAGGTCGTAATCGCCGTAGTCTTCGGGCCGTATACGCCGGGCGGTCTTGCCGGCGCAGCCTATGCCGTGCTCCGCCAGCTTCCGCCTGGCCGGGGGATACACAGAGTTTCCCAGCTCCTCGCTGCTGGTGGCGGCGGAGGCTATCTCAAAGTCTCCGGCTATCCCCGAGCGCCGCACCATATCCTTTAAAATAAACTCCGCCATAGGGCTGCGGCAAATGTTGCCGTGGCAAACAAAAAGTATTTTTATCATCTTTTTATAACTCCTCATAAGTCCTGTATTTCTTCTCAAATGCTTGATATTACAGGATTTTTCGCACTTTTTGTGCAGCCTGAGCTTCCGCCTGTTTTGAACATATCTTCTCGAATCTTCTCAGGATTTCTCATGTTTTTTCCTGCAATATTGGTAAAGGCGTTGGTAAAGAAAGTCGCTTTACCAACGGGCAATTTTAAGCGTTCGCCACACGCAGCAGTTCATCTTT
>CALXGF010000034.1 GCA_944387735.1 uncultured Oscillospiraceae bacterium | reverse complement strand
GTCAAGACCCGCCTCGCAGCACAATAACCCGCCACAGAAAAGCCTTGAAAATCAAGGCTTTTCGAGCGCAGCAGCATTTTGCCCTTAGCAAAATGCTTGGCGGGAGAAGCGCAGTCAAAAAAGTCCTCCAGACTTTTTTGACAAGCTGAGGCCCCGCCGGAAATCCGGCGGGGCCTTGGAGTTTTAATGTTTTCCTTTGTTTTTTGGGCCTCTCTGGCTCTCCCCTATATGCAGCAGGGCCGTCAGCACTGCCAGGGCGCAGAGGATATAAATATAAGTCTTGGACACATCGCTGGTGAGAAAGCCCATCATGGGGTTATAGCCGTCCAGCGTCACTATCAGCGCCAGGCCCAGGGCCATGGACAAAAGCAGGTGGGGCAGTATGTATTTTATAAAGGCAATCAAGCTTCTCACGGCTGCACCTCCGGCTCCTTTATCAGCAGGATATCCCCCAGCTCCCGCTGGCCGCTGCGCATATTGCACACTTTCCCATTAAACACCATGCAGGCCGAATCGCCCCCGTCCAGGTTGTAGGCGCTCTTACAGCCCAGGTCGGAGAATATCCGGGCCAGCTCGGCCATGGTCAGGCCGTAGCCCCCGTCCCTCAGCCGTCCCTCGGACACCACGAAGCAGTAGTGTCCCGGCTCGTAATAGCCTATGGCTGAGCGGGGATTCGCCGCCTCTATGGCGCTGCTGGTGTTGAAGCCCTCCAGAGGCTCTCCCTCCTCATCCAGCAGCTCCGGGCCAAACTTCCATAACTGCCAGGGCCGCCGCTCCAGTATCTCCTCCGCCGTATATTCTCCCGGAGCGTAGGTCTCCAGGCTGCCGTCGGTATACAGCACCGCAATGTCACAGCGAGGCAGATCTTCCTGCTGGTAGGCTATGCCGTTTCGCACAAAGAAGCCGGACTGGGCCTGGGCGTTGCAATAGTCCCCGTTGATGCTGACTATGGCCCCCGCCAGCTCCGCCAGTTCCAGGGCCGGAGTGGTGACATAGCTCTCATAACTGCCGTTCTCCACATAGCTGGCCAGGCAGCTTATGTCCGCCACATAGATATCCGCCACATACCAGCGCTGGAAATGCCCGTCCAGCTCCTGCTCCACCGTCTCCACCGTGACGGAGACATTGGAGCTAATATAGGAGTTCTCCCTTATCTGAACCTCGTCGCTGAAATGCTCCGCAAACCTTTCTCTCCAGGTCTCAGGTTCCGGCTCCCACGTCCGGGAAGCTTCACTCTCCTGTGACGGTGTGCCGGCCGGGACAGCCTGCGCCGTAGGGGCGGGTACGCTCTCTCCCAGGGCGCCCAGCCGGGGAAGCACATGGTGAAAAAAGGCGAATACGCACAGGATAAGCCCCGTGAGAACTATATCCTGGATAATCATAAAGGCTGTGGATCTCTTCATTCTCTGTACCTTTCAAAAACTGCCGTCTATACCAGGAAAATATAACATCCCCCGCCGGGGATTTCAAGACCCCTCTATCGGGATGTCCGGCTTTACAGGGTCAAAAAGCTGTTATTATTTTGTCTTAGTATTGATTGAACCGCCCCTGCGTAGTATAATTATATGGTCATAAAATAATTTAGAAAAGAGGCCCTGCTATGAAGTTGTCTTCCAAAATGGAACGCTGCGGACTCTCTCCCATGCGCAAATTCAACCCCTATGCCGCAGCCGCCGCTGAACGCGGAATCAAAATCTACCATCTGAATATCGGCCAGCCCGATATCAAAACCCCGGATATATTCTATAAGGCTATCAGCGA
The DNA here is from genome assembly GCA_944387735.1 of uncultured Oscillospiraceae bacterium. Taxonomy (GTDB): domain Bacteria; phylum Bacillota; class Clostridia; order Oscillospirales; family Oscillospiraceae; genus Limivicinus. The sequence goes on along the minus strand of CALXGF010000034.1, from coordinate 1,036 downwards.
ATTTCACGACCCGGTGCTGTCCTACGCCCCCTCCGGCGGTATTCCCGTGCTGCTGGACGCCGTGCGCAGCTACTACAAGCGCATAGGCGTTGAGCTGGAGCGTTCCCAGATCCTGCCCGCTACCGGCGGCAGCGAGGCCCTGCAGATGATAATGGCTACCATCCTGGACGACGGGGACGAGATAATTATACCAGAACCCTTCTACCCCAACTACCACACCTCCGTCACCCTGGCCGGAGCCACCATCCACCCTGTGCCCGCCGACCCCAAGCGGGGCTATGCCTACGCCGACAGGGCCGCCCTGGAGAGCGCCATCAACGAACACACCAGAGTAATAATGATAACCAACCCCGGCAATCCCACAGGCGCCGTACTCAGCCGGGATGAGCTGAAGCTGATGCTGGACATCGCCAAGGAGCACGAGCTGTTCATTATCTGCGACGAGGTATACAGGGAGTTCACCTATGGCGGCGAGCCTCTCATGTCCGCTTTGCAGTTTGAGGGCTACGAGGACAACGTCATTGTCATCGACTCAGTGTCCAAACGCTTCTCCGCCTGCGGCGCCCGTGTGGGCATGCTCATCTCCAAGAACAAAGAGCTGATGGCCCAGGCCATGAAGTGGTGCCAGTGCCGTCTCTGCTCCGCCACCGTGGATCAGATAGGCGCCGCCGCCCTCTACACTCTGGACCCCAGCTACTTTGACGAGGCCAGGGAAGAGTATCGCCACCGCCGGGACACCATGGTATCCAAGCTCAAATCCATCCCCGGCGTGGAGTGCGAAACCCCCAAGGGAGCCTTCTATGTCATGGCCGCCCTGCCTGTGGACGATGCCGACAAGTTCCAGATGTGGCTGCTCAACGAATTTAACGACAATGGAGACACCGTGCTCTTTGCCTGCGGCGAGCCCTTCTATGCCACTCCCGGCAAGGGCAAAAACGAGGTGCGCCTTGCCTACACCATCAACTGCGACGATATCTCCAGAGCTATTGACATTCTGGCCAAAGGCATTGAGGAGTACAACAAGCTCCGCTGATTT
>CALXGF010000033.1 GCA_944387735.1 uncultured Oscillospiraceae bacterium | reverse complement strand
CCTTTTCGCTCATGGAGCTTATGTCCTGCCCCTCAAAGCTGATGCTGCCCTCCGTGGCCGGTATGAGGCGTATCAGGGTCCGGCCCAGGGTGGACTTGCCGCAGCCGCTCTCCCCCACCAGGGCCAGAGTCTCCCCTTCATAGATGTCCAAATCTACTCGGGACAAGGCGTGGAGACGGCGCTTGCCGGAGACGGGGAAGTCCTTGGACAGTCCCCGGGCAGAAAGAAGAATTTTCTTTTCCATGTCTTTCCTCCTTCAGCGCCGGGCGTAGGGACAGCGGGCCAGGTGCCTGTCGCCCGCCGGGCTCAGCTCCGGCGGACAGCTCCGGCAGTTCTCCCCGGCCATGGGGCAGCGGGGAGCAAAGCGGCAGCCCTGGGGCAGCCGAAGCAGGTTGGGCACCACCCCGGGGATGGTGGAGAGTCTTTCGTCCCCCCGGCGCAGGGAGCGCACCGAGTCCATCAGCCCCCGAGTATAGGGGTGGCTGGGATTGTCGAAAAGCTCCAGTACCGGGGCCTGCTCCACCACCTGACCTGCATACATCACGTACACATAGTCGCAGAGCTGGGCTATGACGCCCAGATTATGGGAGATCAAAATTATACTGGTGCCGATGGTGTCCCGCAGCTCCCGCAGCAGCTCCAGGATCTGGGCCTCCACGGTGACGTCCAGGGCGGTGGTGGGCTCGTCGGCTATCAGCAGTTTAGGGCGGCAGATCATGGCCATAGCTATCATGACCCTCTGCCGCAGTCCCCCGGAGAGCTCATGGGGATAGCAGCGGTAGCGTTTCTCCGGTTCGGAGATGCCCACTATCTCCAGCATGTGCAGCACCTTTTTCTTTGCCTCTTCCCGGCTTATCTTCCGGTGCTGGAGTATGGCCTCCTGCACCTGCTTGCCCACGGGCACCACCGGGTTAAGGCTGGTCATCGGCTCCTGAAAGATCATGGCTATCTCTTCCCCCCGGATAAGGGACATATCCCCCTCGCTGAGGGGCACCAGGTCCCGGCCCTCCAGGAGTATCTCCCCGCCCACGATCTTACCTGGGTATTTCAGCAGCTTCATGATGGAGCGGGCGGTCATACTCTTGCCGCAGCCGCTCTCTCCCACCAGTCCCACGATGGAGCCGTGGGGCACGTCAAGGGACACATGGTCCACCGCCTTGACCTCTCCCTTTTCGGAGAAGAAGCTGGTGGAGAGGTCCTGCACTCTCAAGGTTATTGCTTCATCCATGCCTGTCTCTCCTCCTTCACTGGTCTTTAAGATGGGGGTCCAGCACATCCCTGAGGCCGTCGCCCAGGAAATTGAAGGCCAGCACCACCAGCATTATGGCTATACTTGGGGCCAGAGACAGCCAGGGCTTGGTATAGAGGAACTGCCGCCCCAGGTTCACCATCAGTCCCCAGGAGGCCTGGGGGTACTTGATGCCTATGCCCAGAAAGCTGAGAGAACTCTCGGACAGTATGGCCGAGGGGATGTTCAGGGTAAAGAGCACTATCATGGAGGGCAGGCAGTTGGGGAAGATGTGCCGGCACATTATCTTCAGCCGGCTCACTCCCATGCTCCGGGCCGCCTCCACAAAGACGCTCTCCTTGAGTTTCAGTGTCTCGGCCCGAACTATGCGGGCCACGCTGGCCCAGCTCACCAGAGCCAGGGCCAGGAAAATGTTTATCAAGCCGTCTCCCAGGGTGTACATTATCACCATAGCCAAAAGCATAGATGGGAAGGCAAGCATGATATCCGCCAGACGCATGATCACCGCATCGGTCTTGCCGCCGATGTATCCAGCGCAGATACCCAACACTGCTCCCGCCAGCATGGATATCACCGTAGGCACCACGCCCACCAGCAGGGATATGCGGGAGCCGTAGAGCAGGCGGGTAAGTACATCCCGGCCCAGCTCGTCGGTACCCAGCAGGTGCTCCGCCGAAGGGGCTGCCAGCCGGTTTATCACGTCCTTCTGGTCAAAGGTATAGGGGGTGAGCACCGGGGCGAATATCGCACCCAGCACAAAGAGCAAAATAACCACGGCGGAGACCACCGCCAGCTTGTTCTGACGGGCCATGCGTTTGAGCTGGTCCTTCAGAGTGTCGGCCTCGGCCAGCACATCCTCCGGGGCATCCATCTGCATGGTCAGTATTTCTTCCTGCTCGTCGCGCATGTTCAATCCCCCTTTCTGACTCTGGGGTCCAGCACGGAGTACAGGCAGTCCGCCACCAGATTTCCAAGAATGACCAGAGCCGTGGACAGAAGTATGGTCCCCTGGAGCAGGGGGATATCACGGCCGCTGATGGCGTCCACCGCCAGGCGGCCTATGCCGTTGATGGAGAAGATAGTCTCGCAGATAACGGCGCCGGAGAGCAGGGAGGAAAGCTGCACCGCCATCATGGTTATCACCGGCAGCATGGAGTTTCTCAGGGCGTGACAGAGGATTACCCCCATGCGTCGGCGGCCCTTGGCCCGGGCGGTGTCTATGTAGTCCTCCTGGAGCACCTCCACCAGAGTGGAGCGGGTGAGCCGGGCGATGCTGCCGGCGCTGTTCCAGCCCAGGGCTATGGCGGGCAGCACGAAGCCCCGCCAGTCGCTTACGCCGGAGATGTCGAACCAGTGGAGCTTGTAGGCCAGCAGGTACTGCAGCACCATGGCCACCATGAACACCGGCATGGACACGCCGAAGAGGGAGAAGCCCATGAAGAGCCTATCCAGCAGGCTGTTCTCCTTTATGGCGGCGATGATGCCGCAGACTATGCCTATGAGCCAGGCCACCACCGCGGCGGCCAAGGCCAGGCACACGGTGTTGGGAAAGGCCTGGGCTATCAGGGAGGACACACTCACATGGAGGGAATAGCTGGTGCCGAAATCTCCCCGGAGCGCCCCGGTGATGTAGGTGAAAAACTGCACGTACAGAGGTTTATCCAGGCCCAGCTCGGCGGTCATACGCTCTATGGCCTCGGGGTTTGCGTGCTCTCCCATCATGGTGATAATGGCGTTGCCCGGCACTATGCGCAGCATGATGAAAATGAGCAGGGCCACCCCTATCAGCACTACCAGGGCCTGAAGCGTGCGTTTCAGGATGTTCAGGAGCATTATATCTCTCCTCCTTTGGGACTGACAAATAAGGCAAAGCCCGCCCGGCAAAAAGCCGGGCGGTTTTCCCATGCCTGAGTATATTTAGATCCGCGCCTTTACTTCAAAGTCACGTCGGCTACATAGAAGTTGGAGTAGCCTGCCCAGTAGGGCACAAAGCTATCCACACGGTCGCTGACAGCAAAGAGGTGGGTGTTGGCGTAGAGAGGCACCCAGGCGGCATCCTCGGAGACTATCTTCTCCTCCAAAGCCTGGTACTCGGCCATGCGTTCAGCGTCATCGGTGATACCGGAGGCGGCTGCCACCCGCTCCATTACCTCGGTATCGGCATAGTTCAGGCTGCGGATGAGGGTCTTTTCAGGGCTGCCGAAGAAGGTATACATGATGTTGGCAGGATCGTTATAGTCCATAGTCCAGGTGGCCAGGAAGGAGTCCATCTCACCGGACTGGCGCAGGGCCAGCCAGGAGGACTCGTCATAGGACTTTATCTCCACGGTCATGCCCGCTTCCTTCAGGTACTGCTGTACCATCTGGTATACCAGCTGGAGATTGCTGGAGGCGGAGGTGTCCATGGCCAGCTCAAAGCTCACTTCGCCCTCGGCGTAGCCGGAGTCCAGCAGCAGCTGCTTTGCGGCGGCAGTGTCAAAGGCGGGGCGCTCCAAGTCCTCGTTGAAGC
>CALXGF010000032.1 GCA_944387735.1 uncultured Oscillospiraceae bacterium | reverse complement strand
CAGGGCGAAAACGCCTATGTGATAGGCCACGTGGCCGTGAGTGAGGATAAGGTGCGCATATGCTGAAAGCCAGGATAGCGGTTCTGGTCTCCGGCGGCGGTACCAATCTTCAGGCTCTCATTGACGCTGAAAAAAGCGGCATTATAAAGAGCGGTACCATCAGCCTTGTTGTCTCCAACAAGGCTGATGCCTATGCTCTGGAAAGGGCGAGACTGGCAGGTATTCCCTCTGTCACGCTGCTGAAAAGGGAGCTGGGCTCCCAGGAGGCCTTTGAGGCCGCTCTGATAAAGCTGCTGGAGGACGAGTACATTGACCTCATCGTGCTGGCAGGCTTTATGAGCATACTCAGCGAGAGCTTCACCCGCCGCTTCAAAGACCGGATAATAAACGTGCACCCCTCCCTCATCCCCTCCTTCTGCGGCAAGGGCTTTTATGGGCTCCATGTCCACGAGGCGGCTTTGAGCTACGGGGTGAAAGTCACCGGGGCCACGGTACACTTTGTAAACGAGATACCCGACGGGGGCAGGATAATCGCCCAAAAGGCGGTGGAGGTTCTGCCGGGAGACAGCCCCGAGAGCCTGCAAAGGCGGGTAATGGAACAGGCGGAGTGGATAATACTCCCCCAGGCCGCCGAGAGCGTGGCCGCCCACATTATAAAAAGGAAGGGTCAGTGACATGGATATATACAAGATAAACAGCGCAAGCCGGCTTATAAAGGGCAACCCCTATGTGGGCCGGGGCATAGTGGCCGGATGCAGCCCGGAGGGCAGGGCGGTGGCCGCCTATTTCATCATGGGCCGCAGCTCAAACAGCCGCAACCGTATCTTTGCCCTAAAGGACAGGGAACTTTTTACGGAGCCCTTCGACGCCTCCAAGGTGGAGGACCCCAGCCTCATAATTTACGCCGCTCTGCGCAGCTATGAAAACAAGCTGATAGTCACCAACGGCGACCAGACGGACACAATCATTGCAGGGCTTAAAGAGGGCAAGAGCTTTTCCCAGGCCCTCTCCACCCGTGAGTTCGAGCCGGACGCACCCAATCTCACCCCCCGCATCAGCGCCATGCTCAGCTTTGAAGAGGGGAGCTTCGGCTACCAGATGAGCATACTCAAGAGCATGGACGCCCAGGGCAGCGCCTGCTGCCGCTACACCTTCGACTATCCCGCCGTCCCCGGCCTGGGACACTTTATCCATACCTACGTCACCGACGGAAACCCCATCCCCAGCTTCCAGGGCGAGCCGGAGAGGGTGGCAATACCCGGCAGCATAGACGAATTTACCCAGGAGCTTTGGGAGGCCCTGGATGAGAACAACAAGATCTCCCTCTATGTGCGCTACACCGATGTAAACAGCGGCGAATACGAAGAGCGCCTGATAAATAAAAACAAGTGAGGTAGAGCCATGACTGAGCTGGACCTTAAATACGGCTGCAATCCCAACCAGCAACCCTCTAAAATTTTCATGAAGGAGGGCGAGCTGCCCATCACCGTCCTCAACGGCAGGCTGGGCTATATAAATCTTCTGGACGCCCTGAACTCCTGGCAGCTGGTGAAAGAGCTGAAAGAGGCCACCGGCCTGCCCTCCGCCGCCTCCTTCAAGCACGTCTCCCCCGCCGGGGCCGCCGTGGGCCTGCCCCTCAGCGACACCGACAGGAAGATTTATTTCGTGGAGCAGGAGGGTGAGCTGAGCCCCATTGCCTGCGCCTACATTCGGGCCAGAGGCGCCGACCGCCTCTGCTCCTACGGCGACTGGGCCGCCCTCAGCGACATCTGCGACGCCGACACCGCAACTTACCTGAAGGCCGAAGTCTCCGACGGCATCATTGCCCCCGGCTACACCGATGAGGCCCTGGAGATACTGCGCACAAAGAAAAAGGGCAACTACAACGTGGTTCAGATAGACCCTAATTACGTCCCTGCTGAAACCGAGTGCAAGGACGTCTTCGGCGTCACCTTCCAGCAGGGCAGGAACAACTACAAAATCAGCCGTGAGCTGCTGGGCAACATCGTCACCGCCAACAAGGACCTGCCTGAGCAGGCGGCTATAGACATGATGGTAGCTCTTATCACCCTGAAATACACCCAGTCCAACTCCGTCTGCTATGTGAAGGACGGCCAGGCCATAGGCGTGGGCGCCGGCCAGCAGAGCCGTATCCACTGCACCCGCCTGGCGGGGAACAAGGCGGACAACTGGTATCTCCGCCAGCACCCCAAGGTGCTGGGCCTGCAGTTCGTGGAGGGCATACGCCGCCCGGACAGGGACAACGCCATCGACATCTACACCTCTGACGAGTACATGGACGTACTGGCGGAGGGCGAGTGGCAGAAGGTCTTCAAGGTAAAGCCGGAAGTCCTCACCGCCGAGGAAAAGCGCAGCTGGATAGAGACCCAGTCCGGCGTAACCTGCGGCAGCGACGCTTTCTTCCCCTTTGGGGACAACGTGAAGCGGGCTTACAAGAGCGGCGTGGAATACATCGTGGAGCCCGGCGGCAGCATCCGGGACGACAACGTCATCGAAACTGCCGACAGCTACGGCATGGTGATGGTCTTTACCGGTATGCGCCTGTTCCACCACTGATAAAAGGAGAATGAGCATGAAGCTGATGGTAGTAGGCGGCGGAGGCCGGGAACACGCCATAATAAAGAAGCTGAAAGAGAACCCCGCCGTCACCGAGATTTACGCCCTGCCCGGCAACGGCGGCATAGCCGCCGACGCAACCTGTGTGGCCATTGGGGCCAAGGACATCCCCGCCATTGTGGACTTTGCGGTGGAAAAGGGCATAGACTACGCCGTGGTAGCCCCCGACGACCCCCTGGTGCTGGGAGCGGTGGACGCCCTGGAGGCCAAGGGAATCGCCTGCTTCGGCCCCCGCTCCGCAGCGGCGGAGATAGAAGGCAGCAAGGTCTTTGCAAAGAACCTGATGAAAAAATACGGCATACCCACCGCCGCCTATGAGACTTTTGAAGATGCTCAGGCCGCCCTCAGATATCTGGAAACGGCGAAAATACCCATTGTCATAAAGGCCGACGGCCTGGCTCTGGGCAAAGGCGTGATAATCGCCCAGACCCTGGTGGAGGCAAAGCAGGCCGTCGTCTCCATGATGGAGGAGGGTATGTTCGGCAAAAGCGGCAGCCGGGTGGTTATTGAGGAATTTCTCACCGGGCCGGAGGTCTCCGTCCTCTCCTTTACCGACGGGGAGACGGTGGCGCCCATGGTGTCCTCAATGGATCACAAGCGTGCCATGGACAATGACGAGGGTCTGAACACCGGAGGTATGGGCGCCGTGGCCCCCAACCCCTATTACACCGAGAACATTGCCAAACAGTGCATGGAGGAGATCTTCCTCCCCACCATCCGGGCCATGAAGGCCGAGGGCCGCAGCTTCAAGGGCTGCCTTTACTTCGGCCTGATGCTCACCCCCAAGGGTCCTAAAGTGATAGAATACAACTGCCGCTTCGGCGACCCGGAGACCCAGGTGGTGCTGCCCCTTTTAAAGAGCGACCTGCTCACCGTGATGCAGGCCACCACCAAGGGCGCTTTAAAGGACACCAAGGTGGAGTTTTCCAATAAGTCCGCCTGCTGTGTCATCCTGGCCTCCCAGGGCTATCCCCAGAAATACCAGACCGGCTACGAAATGACAATAGAGCCGGAAGCCCTGCCCCATGCCTATGTGGCCGGGGCGAAGCTGGACGGCGATGGCAGGCTCCTCACCGGCGGCGGAAGAGTCATCGGCCTCACTGCCGTGGAGGACAGCCTGCCCCTGGCCATAGAGGAGGCCTACCGCCTGGCGGGCCTGGTGCATTTTGAAAACGCCTACTGCCGCCGGGACATCGGCCAGAGAGCCTTGAAGGCTTTCCAGGAGGTTTGAATATGGTATACCGTGTATTTGTGGAAAAGAGGCCGGAGCTGGCCCAGGAGGCCCGGAACCTGAAAGAGGACATCAGAAGCCTGCTGAGAATAGACAGCCTTGAAGACCTGCGGATAGTCAACCGCTACGATGTGGAGAACATCTCCCCGGAGCTTTTTGACTACGCCGTAAAGACCGTTTTATCCGAGCCCCAGCTGGACATGGTGAGCTCTGAGCTGGACGCAGAGGACGCCCAGGTCTTTGCCGTGGAATTTCTCCCCGGCCAGTTCGACCAGCGGGCCGACTCCGCCGCCCAGTGCATCCAGATAATCTCCCAGGCCCACAGGCCGGAGGTGCGCAGCGCCAAGGTCTACCTGCTCTACGGCCAGCTGACCGGGGAG